>JBAUVS010000207.1:0-14875 GCA_049583345.1 Woeseiaceae bacterium | reverse complement strand
AAGTGCATGACGGTCCGATAGACGTCCAGCCGATGCAGCCGGTCCAGGATGTCCTGCATCGTGTATTCGTCGCGCGTGAGCACGTGGAAGGCGAAAACCGGAGCTTCGCTTCCCGTTGCTGCCGCGTCGGGCACGGCCGTATCGGCCGGCGCGCCGGCGCCGGTCTCGCCGCCCGCCGCCTGCCCGGTCTCCTCGTCCGGCAAGGCAGCGGGTTCCGGCGCATCGGGCGGGAATATCTCCGTCCCGACGCCGACGGGTTCGGCGTAGGTGAAGATGACGACCTCGACGGTGTAGCTCTTCGGCGCCTCGGGCGCGGCTTGCTCATCCGTGCCCGGTTGTTGCGCGACGGCAAACGTCGCGGGCAACAGGCTCAGCATCAGGGCAGCAAGGGTCTTCATCGATTCCACTCGTAGCGGCGGCATCAGGCCGACATCGCACTTTCGCTTCCGGCCGTGAGCGTGTCGAGCAGTTCCTCGACCGCCGAGAACCGGGTTTCGAGTCTGCTCAGGTCCGCCCGAAACTGCAAGCGATGCGAGCCCTGCAAACGGTAAGCGCGGCTCGCATCCTGCACGAGTCCGACGAGCGCCTCGGGATCGGCACGGCTCTCCTCGCCGAATACCAGGAATCCCCCCTCGGCGGCGGCATCGAGTTTGTCGATACCCAGCGCCCGCGCGCGTTGCTTGATGCCGGCGATGCGCAGCAGGTTCCGGGCCGCGGGCGGCAGCAGCCCGAAGCGGTCGATCAGCTCGACCTGCAATTCGCGCAGTTCCTCGTCGGTCCTGGCAGATGCGATGCGCTTGTAGAGTATCAGGCGCAGGTGCACATCCGGCACATAGTCTTCGGGCAGCAGGGCAGGGACATGCAGATTGATGTCCACGCTGCCTTCCAGCGGAGCGTCGAGGTCCGGTTCGCGGCCGGCGCGCAGGGACTCGACGGCACGTCCGAGCAATTCCATGTACAGCGCAAAACCGATCTCCTGGATCTGGCCGCTCTGCACGTCCCCCAGCAACTCGCCGGCGCCCCGGATCTCCAGGTCGTGAGTCGCGAGGATGAATCCCGAACCGAGATCTTCCAGCGAATCGATCGCCTCGAGGCGCTTGACCGCATCCGCCGTCATCGCGGCCTTCGGCGGAGCGAGCAGATACGCGTAGGCCCGGTGGTGAGACCGGCCGACGCGCCCGCGGAGCTGATGGAGCTGCGCGAGCCCGAAGCGATCCGCGCGGTCGATCACGATCGTGTTGGCGGTCGGCACGTCGATTCCGCTCTCGATGATCGTCGTGCACAGGAGCACATTGAAACGGCGATGGTAAAAATCCAGCATGACCTGTTCGAGTTCGCGCTCGGGCAGCTGCCCGTGGCCGATACGCAGCGTCGCCTCCGGCACGAGGGAGCGCAAGCGCTCGCCGACGCGCTCGATGTCCTCGACCCGGTTGTGGATGAAATAGACCTGGCCGCCGCGCTTGATCTCCCGCAGGCAGGCTTCGCGGATCAGCACATCGTTCCATTCGGTGACGAACGTCTTGACGGCCAGGCGGTCTTCGGGGGGCGTCGTGATCAGGGACATGTCCCGGAGGCCGCCGAGGGCCATGTTGAGGGTGCGCGGTATCGGCGTGGCGGTGAGTGTGAGCATGTCGACGCGGCTGCGCAGCGACTTGATCGCCTCCTTGTGACGGACGCCGAAACGATGTTCCTCATCGACGATCACAAGCCCGACATCCTTGAGCTCGCGTATGTATTGCAGCAGCCGGTGCGTCCCGATGACGACGTCCACGCTTCCCGAGCGGAGACCGTCGACGATCGATTTGACGGCGCTCGCCGTCTGGAAGCGCGACAACACCTCGATACGCACCGGCCAGTCGGCGAACCGGTCCCCGAAACTCGCGCCGTGTTGTTGCGCAAGCAGCGTCGTCGGCACCAGGATCGCCACCTGTTTGCCGCCGTGTACCGCGGCGAAAGTGGCCCGCAACGCGACCTCGGTCTTGCCGAAACCGACATCGCCGCAGACGATGCGGTCCATCGGTTCCGGCGATGCGAGATCCGCGAGGACCTCGTCGATCGTCCGCGCCTGATCTTCCGTAAGCTCGAACGGGAATCCGGCTTCGAACGCACGATAGTCCGCCTCGGGCCAGCGGAAGGCATGACCCGGCCGTGCCGCCCTGCGTGCGTAGACGTCCAGCAATTCGGCCGCGACGTCGCGGATCTTGCCGGTCGCGCGCTGTCGGGCCCGGGCCCATTGCTCCGAGCCGAGCCGATGCAGGGGCGCATGCTCCGCAGAGACGCCCGTATAGCGCGAGATCAGCTCGAGTGCGTGCACCGGGACGTAGAGGCGGTCGCCATCGGCGTATTCGAGCTCGAGGAATTCGCCGGACGTCCCGCCGGCTTCGAGCACGGTCAGCCCCCGATAACGGCCGACGCCGTACTCGGCATGCACGACGGGAGAGCCGGGTTCGAGATCGTTGAGCTGCCGGATAACCGCCACGGGATCCCGTTCGCTCCTGCGGCGGCGGTTGGCGGGGCGTGCACGTTCACCGAACAATTGTTCTTCGCTGATGATCGCGAGCCCGGCGTCGGGCAGCAGCACGCCGTTTTCGAGCGGCGCGAGGCAGACGGCGGCGCGCTGCGTCCCCGCCAGGAAATCCGCCCAGCTGCCGACGCGAGCGAGATCGATACCGCGTGCCGAGAGCAGTTCCGCGATCTGCTCGCGAAGCCCCGGCGATCGTGTCGTGAACAGGACCCTGCCGGCGTGAGCGTCGAGAAAGTGCATCAGCGCGGCCGCCGCATCGTCGTAACGTGCCTCGATGCGCACCGCGGGCGGCAGCCGCGTGGACAGATCGTGCCCGCCGCTGGCGCTCAGCGACTGCGCGGAGTACGTGACCGCCGGCAACGCCTGCAGCCTCGAGGTCACGTCCGCGGGAGCGAAGAACGTCTCTGGCGGACCGAGTATCGGCCGCTCGGGATCGAGGCTGCAGAGTTCGAAGCGTTCCTCGATCTCGGCCCAGGCCGTTCCGAGCAGCGATTGCAGTCCGTCGGGCACGAACGCCAGGCAGGTATCGGGGAGATAGTCGAGGAGGTTCGCCGTCGCCTCGAAGAACAGCGGCAGATAGTATTCGATGCCGCCATGCGCGATGCCGTCGGATACTTCGCGATACACCCTGGAGCGCCCGGGCTGACCTTCGAATCGGGCCCGGTACCGGTGCCGGAAGTCCCGGATGGATTCGGCGTCGAGGGGAACCTCGCGCGCCGGCAGGATTTGCACCGCGTCGACGGCCTCGGCCGAGAGCTGGTCGTCCGGCGAGAAGTGCCGCAGCGACTCCACGTCGTCGTCGAAGAAATCCACGCGGATCGGCCGTTCGCTGCCCATCGGAAATACGTCGATCAGCGAGCCGCGAACGGCGAATTCACCGTGTTCGCCGACCTGCGATACCCGCGAATAGCCGGCGGCCGTCAATCCGTCGATGAACGGTTCGCGCGGCAGCCGCTGGCCCCGGGCGAGCGACAGCGAGCGCATCGCGACGTAATCGAGCGGCGGCAGCCGTTGCAGCAGGGCGGACGCGGATGCGACGACGAGGCCCGACTCGAGACCGCGCAGCTGCGCGAGGACCGAAAGCCGCTGCGAGATGATGTCCTGGTAAGGCGAGAAGCTGTCCCAGGGCAGCGTCTCCCATTCGACGAAGTGGTGCACGGCCATCGAGGCGCCGAACCAGCGCAGCTCCTCTTCGAGCTGGTCGGCATGGCGCGGATTTTCGGCCAGCACGAGCAGGGGTCGCCCGGTCCTGGCGGCCAGCTCGATCGCGGCGAGCGCCGCGCTGGCGCCGATCAGGCGCCCGCAGCGGAGGCGTTCACCCGGTCGCGACGGGATTCGGGTCTGGGATTGGAGCAGGATGTCGTCTGGCACGAACGCGTGTAACGGTGACGGGGCCCGCGATTATTGCATATCGCGGCTGCGAACCCGTTCCTGCGCGCCAGGACCGCCGGGGCGCGCGGCGCCCGGGCGTTGCGATCGGTACGGGTAGGATCAGCTGGGCTGGTGGTGCTTGACGACCGCATGGATGACGCGGTCGTACTCGAAGTAGACGACGAAATCCTTGTATTCCCAGCTCGAGATCGGCGGGTTACCGACCGGCGCCTTGCGCGCTTCGGGCTCACCGAACCTGGCTTCGACGCTCTTGGCCGTCATTCCACGCGTCGGACGGGACATGTCGGATTTCGCCATGTCCTGCATCTGCAGCTCGTCGGCCGTGGCGAGGCCGAAGGCACCGCACAGCAGGGCTATCATCGCCAGAATACGCAGCTTGACCATCACAGCTCTCCCAGGATTCATGTGACTATATCACTCCAGCTCTTGTCACAAAACATATGATTTCCAAGGCTTTTGGTCCATCCCCAAAACTGTGATTCCCGTCACGAATCCCGCCATGGGTCGGCATCGCCGGCCGCGGCGGGGCGAGATACGCGGAGCGCGCGGCACGGGGGTCTGTGGTTTAATGCGTGGCGATGATCAACCCGGTCGAACTGTTCGTCGGGCTCCGCTACCTGCGAGCGAAACGACGCACCCGCTTCGTCTCCTTCATTTCCCTGATTTCGCTGCTCGGGATCGGGTTGGGGGTGGCGGCGCTGATCGTCATCCTGTCCGTCATGAACGGCTTCGAGGGAGAGCTGCGCACGCGGCTGCTCAGCATGTCCGCGCACGGTTACGCGACGACGTCGGAAGGCGTAACCAGGGACTGGCGTTCGCTGCTGCAGGAGGTGGCGGCCGAGCCGGGCGTCAAAGCGGCGGCGCCGCTCGTGCAGATGGAAGGCATGATCGAATCGGGACGGGAACTGCACGCGGTGCTCGTCGACGGAGTCGATCCGAAGTACGAACGACCCATGTCGGGCGCGATGATCCATTTCATCGAAGGCGACCTGGATGCGCTGCAACCGGGTTCGCGCGGCATCCTCGTCGGCAGCCTGCTGGCCAACGAGCTCGGGGTTCGCGTCGGCGATCCGGTGATCCTGCTGATCCCTCGACCCGCCGGCGACGGCACGCTCGAACCGGTCCTGGAACGCTTCGTCCTGCGCGGCGTTTTCGAAGCCGGACTGCAGGAGCATGACGCATCGCTCGCGCTCGTCAATGCCAACGATGCCGCCTCGATCCTCGAGATCGGCGACGAGGCGACGGCGATACGCTTCCGCGCGGACGACGTCATGCAGGCGCCCGCGATCGCGCACCGGCTTGCCGCACGCCTCGGCGACGGCTACGTCACCAGCGACTGGACCGTCGAGAATGCCAGCTATTTTCACGCGATCCGGCTCGAAAAGATGATGATGTCACTGTTGCTGTCGCTGATCATCGGCGTCGCCGCGTTCAACATCGTGGCGAGTCTCGTCATGGTGGTCACGGACAAGACCAACGATATCGCGATCCTGCGCACGCTCGGAATGCGGCCGGGCGGGGTGGTGCGGGTCTTCTTCTTCCAGGGCGCGATGATCGGCTGGGCGGGCGTTTTCATCGGCGTGATCCTCGGCGTCGTCGTCGCGCTCAACGTGCCGACGATCGTGCCGGTGCTGGAGCGGATCTTCGGTTTCCAGATCATGCCGGGCGACGTCTACTACGTGACCCGGATACCGTCGATCCTCGAAGCCTCGGACGTGATCACCATATCGGTCGCGGCCTTCGTGTTGACGTCGCTGGCGACCTTGTATCCGGCACGCCGGGCGGCGGGCGTGAATCCGGCCGTGGCCTTGCGCTACGAGTGATGCCATGAGCGCCCCGTACGAGTTCTGGATCGGCAGGCGCTACGTCCGTTCGCGGAGCAGCAACCGCTTCGTGTCGCTGATTTCCACGATCTCGATGCTCGGGATCGCCATCGCCGTCGCCGTGCTCATCATCGTCCTGTCGGTGGTCAATGGCTTCGAGAGGGAACTGCGGGATCGCCTGCTGGCGATGTCGGCGCATGCGACCATCGAAGGCCTCGACGGCCGCATCGAGGGGTGGTCGGGTCTCGCAGCGGTTGCGGCGAAGAACCCCCGGGTCCGGGCCGCGGCGCCGTATGTCGACGGGCAGGCGCTGCTGGTGTCCTCGGCGCACCTCAGCGGCGCGGAATTGCGGGGCGTGGATCCGGTCGCCGAGGACGCGGTCACCGGCGTCGGAGCCACGATGGTCGCAGGCCACCTCGACGGCCTCGCACCCGACAGCTTCCACATCGTGCTTGGCGTCGAGCTCGCAAAAGCGCTGCATGTCGGCGTGGGGGACAAGGTCACCGTGACGCTCGCACAGGGTATCGTGACGCCCGCGGGCGTCATGCCGCGCAGCAAGCGCTTCGTCGTCAGCGGTCTGTACCGCGTCGGCATGTACGAGTTCGACCGCCGGCTCGCGTTCATCAATATCAAGGACGCGCAACGCCTGTTCCGGATGCGCGGCGCGGTCACCGGGATACGTCTCGCCGTCACGGAGCTGTTCCAGGCCTACGCCATCGTCCGCGAGGTCGCCAACGATTACGGCAAAGCGGTGCTGGTCAGTGACTGGACGCGTCGGCACGTCAATTTCTTCCGCTCGATCCAGATCACCAAGTCGATCCTGTTCGTGATCCTCCTGCTCGTCGTCGCCGTGGCGGCGTTCAACATCGTCTCCACGCTGGTCATGGTCGTAAAAGACAAGCAGTCGGACATCGCGATCCTGCGCACGGTCGGTGCGCGGCCGTCCGGCATTCTGAGGATATTCGTAACGCAAGGCAGCGTGATCGGCCTCGTCGGGACGCTGGTCGGCGTGCTGGCCGGCGTGCTGCTGGCCGTCAACCTGGAGAGCCTCGTGTCCGTCGTAGAATCGGTATTCCACGTCAAGCTGCTGGCGCCCGACGTATACTTCATCAGCGACCTGCCGTCCGAGCTCAGGCTCGGCGACGTCATCCGGATCGCGGCCATTGCGCTCGTTCTTGCACTCGCATCCACGGTGTACCCGGCCTGGGTCGCGGCACGCACGGCGCCGGCCGAGGCATTGCGATATGAGTGACTCCGGATCCATCGTGCTTGACTGTCGCGGCGTCGTGCGCCGGTTCCGGGAAGGCGGTAGCGTGCTAGAGGTGTTGCGCGGCGCCGACCTGGCGGTGCGCGAGGCCGAGCGCGTCGCGATCATCGGCGCCTCGGGATCCGGCAAGACCACCCTGCTGCAGATCCTCGGCGGCCTGGACGATCCCGACGAGGGGCAGGTCGTCGTGGACGGGCGGCCGGTACACGGCGGCAGCGAAGCAGCGCGCGGCGAGCTGCGCAACCGCTATCTCGGCTTCGTCTACCAGTTTCATCACCTCCTGCCCGAATTCACCGCCCGGGAAAACGTCGCGATGCCGCTCCTGATCCGGCGCGAGCCCAGGTCCACGGCATTCGGGAAGGCGGCCGAATTGCTGGCGCGGGTGGGCCTCGGCGAGCGCCTCAATCACAAGCCCGGCGAGCTCTCGGGCGGCGAGCGGCAACGCGCGGCCGTTGCCCGTGCGCTGATCACGCGACCGCAGCTCGTGCTGGCCGACGAGCCGACCGGCAATCTCGACGCCGGCAACGGCGAGCACGTCCTGAACCTGATGCTGGAGCTGAATCGTGAGCTCCGTACCAGCCTCGTGATCGTGACCCACGACCACGAGATCGCGAACCGCATGGACCGCGTCCTCGTTCTCGAGGATGGACGCCTGCACCCGCCTGCGTAGCAGCGCTGCCTGACAGCGCGACAGGCCGCGGCGGCCAGCGCCGCTCCTACAGGCGCTGGTTGCGCTTCCTGGACTTGTACCTGCCGACCGAATAGCGCCACAGCGCATCGACGACGACGTAGCCGAGCAGCGCGGCGACCGAGCCGACGATGAAGCCGCCGAGCAGCATCGGCTTCCAGATCGCGACGAAGGTGTGGGTGATCCAGTCCAGGCTGAATTCGAAGCGGGGCTGACCCGGCGGCACGGAGAGCAAGCGTGCACCGACCAGGTACGAAAAACGGAACAAGGGATACATCGTCAGCGGATTGACGATGAATGTGGTCAACGCCGCGACCGGGATGTTGATATGGAACATCAGCGCGCACAAAGCGGCGAACATGAAATGCCCGGGAAACGGCAGGAACGAGATAAACAGCCCCAGCGCGAAGGCCGGCACCACGGTGCGGCGGCGCATGCTCCAGAGCCGGTGGTCGTGGAGCAGGTGCCGGAACGGCGACATGAACCACCGCTCGCTGATCTGCTTGCGTTTGCGGCCGAATTTTCGAAAAAAGCGCCTTGGCATTTGCCGCCGGATTCGATGTCCTAGAGGTATCGCTGTGGCCTTCGGAGGCCCGGATGTTCCGCGCCTGCCTCTTCCTGCTGGCGGGCGAGTATGCGCTCCAGCTTAGCAGCTTTGTCGCCGATTCCGACCTCATCACCGTCGCATTGGTTTCAGTCGTGTTGCTGCCGACCGTCCGCCGGCTGCCCGCGCTGGCCGCGTTTCTCGCCGGCGTCACGCTGTTCGCGCTGGCCGCAGCGACCGTCGTCGATTCCCGCCTGCCGGCCCGCTTCGCAGGCGACAGCGTCGTGGCACGGGTCAGGGTCGCCGATTTTCCCCGCCGGCGCGGGCCCACGATGAGTTTCACGGCCGAATCGCTCGATTCCGATGTCCTGCCGGCCCGGATCCGGCTCAGCTGGTATGCGCCGGCGGCGGACGTGCATTTCGGAGACGTCTGGCAACTCGAGGTGCGACTGCGGCGGCCGCGCGGCAGCCGGAATCCGGGCACGTTCGATTTCGAGGCCTGGGCATTCCGGGAGCGACTGGGCGCCATCGGCTACGTGGTCGGCGGCCGGCGCAATCGCCTGCTGGAGAGCGGCGAGCTCGGCGTCATCGATCGTCTGCGCCGCCGCTTCGTCGAGCGGGTGACGACCCTGTTCCCCGAGGGCAACGCGGCGGGGGTGCTGGCAGCCGTCTGTGTCGGAGCCCGCCATCTGATCCGTGCCGGTCAATGGGAACGCTACGGCCGGACCGGGACCAGCCACCTGATGGCGATCTCGGGCCTGCACATCTCTCTGGCCGCCGGCGGCGGCTATTTGCTCGCCTCGCTCGCGAGCGGTCTCGCCCTGCGGCGAGGCAACCACCATGTGCGGGCGACGGTTGTCGCGTTGCTCGTCGCGGCAACTTACGCGCTGGTCTCCGGCCTGGCCGTGCCCGCACAACGGGCCGGCCTGATGGTCTGCCTGGCCGCGGTCTGCCTGCTCAGGAGACGCCGGCCGCGACCGTTCAGAGTCGTCGCAACGGCCTGTGGGGTGATGGCGGCGCTGCAACCGCTTGCCACGATGGCGGCGGGCTTCAAACTGTCTTTCGCGGCCGTCGTCGTCCTGCTCTGGCTCGCAAGGCGCACGCCCGGGCGCGTGCGACGGGATTTGCGCGGCCGGCTCGTTGCATCCGCCGGGCTGCTCGGCCGGATCCAGGTCCTGTTGCTGCTGGCGCTGATGCCGCTGACGGTACTGGTGTTCCACCGTATCTCGTTCGTGGCGCCGCTCGTCAATCTGGTTGCGGTCCCGGTATTCAGCCTCGTCACGGTGCCGTTCGGGCTGGCCGGGATGCTCCTCGACGGCCCGCTGCACGTGCTCGGCGATCCCGCGCTGATGGTCGCGGCGAAGAGCGTCGATGGCGTGGAATTCCTGATTGCCGTCGCGGCCGGCTGGTCCTTTGCCGCGACCACCGTGCCCGGCATCACCGGCATGCTGCGTATCTGGCTGTTGCTGCCGCTCATACTGGTGCTGCTGCCGCCCGGCTGGCCGGGCCGCTCGCTGGCATGGCTCGGGGTCGCCGGGCTGGCATTTTGTCCGCCTCTCCGGCCGCCGCGAGGCTGCGCCGACGTCGACGTCCTCGACGTTGGTCAGGGGCTCGCCGTCGTCGCGCGAACACGCCATCACACGCTCGTCTACGATACCGGCCCCGCATACCGCAGCGGGGGCAGCGCGGCCGCTTCCGTTGTGCTGCCGTTCCTGGCCCACACCGGCGTACGGCGCGTCGACCTGCTCGTGGTCTCGCACGCCGACCTGGATCATGCCGGAGGTGTCGCGCCGTTGATGGCAGGGATCGCCGTGGACGAGGTCCTCGTCGGCGAGGCGCTGCCCGGCCCGGGGCGACCGTGCCGCGACGGTATGTCGCGGCAAGTCGACGGCGTCCGCCTGCGTATCCTGTATCCCGGCCCGGGTCCGGTCGCGAGCGGCAACGATGCGTCCTGTGTGCTGATGCTCGAAGCGGGGCGGCACCGGCTGTTGCTCACGGGCGATATCGGCCGCGCAGGCGAGCGGGCGCTGCTCGCTCGTCACCCCGTGGTCCACGCGGACGTCGTCGTCGTGCCGCATCACGGCAGCCGGACCTCGTCGACGCCGCCG
Source organism: Woeseiaceae bacterium (assembly GCA_049583345.1). Classification (GTDB taxonomy): domain Bacteria; phylum Pseudomonadota; class Gammaproteobacteria; order Steroidobacterales; family Woeseiaceae; genus UBA1847. The sequence continues at coordinate 4,529 of JBAUVS010000207.1, read as the reverse complement.
TTCGTACGCGCCGTCACTCCGCAGCTTGCGGTCGTATCCGCGGGCTACGCAAATCACTGGGGACTTCCGAAAGCGGATGTCGTCGCCCGCTGGCGCGAGAGCGGGGCGCAGGTCCTCAATACGGCGGCCGCGGGCGACGTCGCCATCCGAATCTGCGCCGACACGGGACTCGAGTCGGCGATCGGGCTACGCCACGCGCGTCGTCGAATCTGGCACGAATAATCTGTATATTTCCTTTTTCGCCCGAGTCGGTACGCATGGTAGAGATTGTCAAGTCCGGCGGATGGTTGATGGCGCCGATCATCCTCTGCGCGATCATCGCGATGGGGATCATCCTGGAACGGTTCTGGACGCTGCAGCAAAAGCGCGTCATACCCGAGGACCTGACGAGCAAGGTGTGGGGCTGGGTGAAGAAGGACCAGCTCGATCAGAAGCAGATTCAGAGCCTCCACCAGGGCTCGCCGCTCGGACAGATCCTGGCCGCGGGATTGATCAATCGCGATCGCGACAGGTCAGTGATGAAGGACAGCATCGAGGACACCGGCCGCCACGTCGTGCACGAGCTGGAACGATACCTCGAGGCGCTCGGCACCATCGCCGCCATATCGCCGTTACTCGGCCTGCTCGGCACGGTGTTCGGCATGGTGAAGGTGTTCACGGCCATCACGACGCACGGCGTCGGCGATCCGACCGTGCTGGCCGGCGGCATCGCCGTAGCCCTGATCACGACCGCCGCGGGCCTGACCGTGGCGATCCCGGCCCTGATCGGCTACCGCTACTACCGCAATCGGATCGACACGCTGGTCGTCGAAATGGAGAAGGAAGCCATCAAGCTCGTCGAGGCACTGCACCGGCGCCAGGAAAAGGGCCACGCATGAAACTCGGCACACGCCCGCGATCGCAGCCCGAGATCAATATGACGTCACTCATCGACGTAGTATTGCTGTTGCTCATCTTCTTCATGGTCTCGACGAGTTTCGTCAAGCAGTCACGCATCGCGATCAGCCTGCCGCAGGCCGAGAACACGGCGCCGGTAAACGAGCAGACCGGGCAGATCGACATTATGATCACGGCGACCGGTACTTATCTGATCAACGGTCGTGAACTGATCAATGGCCGCCCCGAGACTATCCGCAACGCGCTGCAAAAGGTTTCGGGAGGCAACAACAAGCTCCCGCTGACCATCAGCGCGGACGCAAACGCGAGGCACCAGGACGTAGTGACCGCCATGGACGTCGCCGGCCGGCTGGGATTCGTGAAGATCAATATCGCCACGGTTAACGAACAGGAAACCGAGTGAAGCACAGGCAGCCGACGGCGCCATCGTGACCAGGACTTTGGATCCCAGAGTACGCGTCATCTATGGCCGGTTGTGGCGCTATGTCATGCCGCACAAACTGCTCGGTGTCGTGGCCATCGTCGGCATGGCGGCAATGGCTGCGGGCGAAGCCAGCCTGGCGTACCTGCTCAAGCCGCTGATGGACGAGGCGCTCGTCGCCCAGAATCTGCAGGCGGCCCGCTGGATGCCACTCGCATTCGCGAGCATCTTCGTCGTCCGCGGCATCTCCGGCTACGCGACCGACGTGTCGCTCGGGCTCATCGGCCGAAATGTCATCAGCTCCCTGCGCCGCAGCGTATTCCGGAAGTTCCTGACCCTGCCGACCCGGTTCTTCGACGGGCAGAGTGCAGGACCCCTGCTGTCGCGCATGACGTACAACGTGGAGATGGTGGCGGCATCCGTAACCGACGTCGTGACCATAGCCGTGCGAGATGTCCTTACCGTGCTGGCGGCATTCGGCGTCATGCTGGTGCAGAGTCCGAAACTCACGCTGTTCATCGCGATACTGGTGCCGGTCGTCGCCAGCATGATCCGCGTTCTGGGTAACGCATTCCGGCGTTACAGCGGCCGAATCCAGGACTCGGTCGGCGAGGTCACGCAGGTCACCGAAGAGATTGTGCGGGGCAATCGTATCGTCAAGATCTTCGGCGGCTATGATTACGAGAAGAATCGCCTCGACGAGGTCGACGAACGCAACAAGCGCCAGAATCTGAAGCTGATTCGCGTGCGCTCGATGGGCGTCGGCGTGACCCAGACCGTGTTCGGATTCGGCGTGGCGGTCGTCATTTTCATGGCAGGGCGGGAGGTCATGCACAGCCGGCTCAGTCCCGGCGAATTCGTATCGTTCTTCAGCGCCATGATGCTGATGTTGCAGCCCGCACGCCGCATCACCAACGTGAATGCGACGCTGCAGCGCGGCGTGGCGGCGGCGGACAGTCTTTTCGGCATCATCGACGAGGAAGACGAGACCGATTCGGGCACGCTCGAGGCAGGCCGCGCCCGCGGCGATATCGAGTTTCGGCATGTGCGGTTCTCTTACGGCACCGAGGGCGCGCCGGTGCTGCACGATATCTCGCTGTCCATCGAGGCCGGCCGGTCGCTCGCGATCGTCGGCAAGTCCGGGAGCGGCAAGTCGACGCTGGTCAGCCTGCTGCCACGCTTTCACGACGTGGATGCTGGTGAGATCCTGCTCGACGGCAAACCGATCAACACCTACACGCTCAAGAGCCTGCGAGACAACGTCAGTCTCGTCAGCCAGGACATCGTATTGTTCAACGACACCATCGCGAACAACCTGGCCTATGGGGAACTCCGCGGGCACTCACGGGAAGCGCTGTTGCGGGCGGCCGAGGCGGCCTATGTCCTCGAGTTCGCGAAGGACCTCCCCGACGGGCTCGATACGATCGTCGGCGATCGCGGAGTCCTGCTCTCGGGTGGTCAGCGCCAGCGCATCGCGATCGGCCGCGCGCTGCTCAAGGACGCACCCCTGTTGATACTCGACGAGGCGACGTCGTCGCTCGACACGCAATCGGAGCGCAAGATACAGGCCGCGCTCGATCAATTGATGAAGAACAGGACCACGCTGGTCATCGCGCACCGCCTGTCGACGGTCGAAGGCGCGGACTCGATCATCGTGCTCGACAACGGTCGGATCGTGGAATCGGGGACGCATCGAGAATTGCTGGACCGGAACGGCCAGTACGCCGCGTTATACCGGATGCAATTCAGCGAGGGATGATCCCGACTCGAATGTACGCATGGCTGCAGAAAATCTGGTACGGGAACGGTCGCGGATACCGGCTGCTCCTGCCGCTCTCGGCCCTGTACTGGCTGTTGCTGAGCCTGCGCCGCGTCTTGTTCCGTTCCGGCGTCTTCCGCCGGCACCGCGCGGCGGTGCCGGTGATCATCGTCGGCAACCTCACCGTCGGCGGTACCGGCAAGACGCCGGTGACCGTGTGGCTGGCTGGCGAACTGAAGGCCCGCGGGTTTGCGCCGGGCATCGTCAGCCGGGGCTACGGCGGCCGCCGCTCCTCGAGTTCGATGCGTGTGGACGGCGCGAGCGATCCGGCGGAAGTCGGCGACGAACCCGTGCTGATCGCGAGACGCACGGGTTGCGCCGTCGTCGTGGATGCCGATCGGGCGCACGCCGCCGCCATGCTGGTCGAGGACGGGGCCGACGTGATCATCGCCGACGACGGGCTTCAACACTATCGCCTCGAGCGCGATTACGAGATCTGCGTTGTCGATGGCGCACGCGGCCTCGGCAACCGCCGACTGCTGCCGGCCGGGCCGTTGCGCGAACCCGTCGACCGCCTGGAAGAGGTCGATCAGGTACTGGTAAACGGCGGGCTGCTCGGCCGCCAGGAAGACCTGACCGTCGTCGAGCAGAATTCGATCGAGTTCGAACTGGTCGCGAGCGAGGCATGTCGCATCGACGGTTCGCTGGCGCGCAGGATCGAGCGGTTTGCCGGGACGACGGTGCACGGCGTGGCGGCCATCGGGAACCCCTCGCGGTTCTTCGATATGTTGCGCGCCCACGGGATGCAGGTCATCGAGCACGCATTCCCGGATCACGCGGCGCTCGCCCGCCGCGACCTGGAATTCGGCGATGCGTTCGATGTGATGATGACCGAGAAGGACGCGGTCAAGATCGAGCGCTCTTCGGCCGACAAGTTCTGGTATGTGCCCGTCGACCTGCGCATGGACGGTGCGCTGGCGGGACCCTGGCTCGAGCAGATCGTGTCGCGGTTGCGTGCCGGAATGGAGCTTGCATGAGCGACTTCGCCGTGGTCATTCCGTGCCGGTACGCCTCGACACGCCTGCCGGGCAAGCCGCTCCGGGAGATCAACGGCAGGCCCATGCTCGAGCATGTCTACGCCCGGGCAGCGGAGAGCGCGGCGGCAGAGATCGTCATCGCGACCGATGACGAGCGTATCGCAGATGCCGCGGGACGCTTCGGTGCGCGCGTGTGTATGACCAGCAGGGAGCATCGATCCGGCACCGACCGCATCGCCGAGGTATGCGATCAGCTCGGCTGGGATGACGACCGTGTCGTCGTCAATTTGCAGGGCGACGAACCGACGATGCCCGCCGCGCTGATCGATCAGTGTGCCGGCCTGCTGGGGGATCGCTTCGCCGACATCGCCACGCTGGCATCGCCGATCCGGGACGAGGCGGACCTCACGAACGA
>JBAUVS010000206.1:0-5301 GCA_049583345.1 Woeseiaceae bacterium | reverse complement strand
GCACATAGATCCATGCCGTCGCGCCGAGTCCGAAACGAACGGGCAGGGTACGCTTGCCGCTGGCGCCGTCGGCCGCGACGTCCGGCACCTCGTTGATCAGCAGGATCGCCGCCACCCAGGCGCTGATAGGCACGGCGAAGATCGCCACGTTCGGGTCGATTGCACCGCCCTGCAGCCATGCGGCGCCGACAATCGGCACGAGGCCGAAGGCGACACCGACGGCGAATTCGCCGATCCCGAGTGCGCTCAGCTTGACCGGGCCCAACGAGTAAAGGACGCCGAGCACGATGCCGACGAGGCCGAAATACAGGACCATGGGTCCCTTCAGGAGGATCAGCCCGAGACCCGCGAGTGCGGCGGCGGCGAGCAGGCTGATGCCGAGCCGCGCCATCTCCGTCGCGCTCATGATGCCCGTCTGGATGAAGCGCGAGCCGCCGGTGTAGGGGTAGATCCGTTCCTCGTTGCGCTCGTCCGTGCCGATGCCATCGTCACCGACGTCGTTCAGCACGTTGCAGGCCGCGTGGACGCAGACCGTGGCGAACAGGGCGAGCAGGAAGACGGACAGGTCGAAGCCGCCGGAGGCCGTCAGGCCCCAGGCAGTGCCCGCCAGCACCGGCATCACCGAGGCCGGGAAGAACTTGGGCCGTGTCGCGGCGAACAGGCGCTTGGCAGTACGGGCGGGCGTATCGCCGGCAAAATCCTGTGCCGACGGGCCGGCTGCTCGTGCGTTGTCTGAAGACATGATTCACTCCGAGCGCCGCCGGCCGTATGACTCCGCTTCGGCCGGAGACGCAAAGTTCTTGTCGTTTATACCGGAGTCGGCGGGTATTGTAATACGTGGAAACAAGTACGCCAGCCGGGTCCTGTCCGGATCGTATCCGGCGAGATCGGGCCGGTCCCCGGCAGGGTCGGGCGCGGCCTAGCGCTTTTTCTCCGAACGCCTGCGGCTGTAGTACATTGCCGCGCCGATGACGATCAGCAGGATCGTCGTCGGCAGGTGATGCCAGCCGAACAGCTGATGGTCGACGGCGCGGACGATGCCGTCCTGGATCGGCAGCGTGTGCGCGGTCGCGGTTGCGGCGAATCCGGTGGTGAGGGCGATGCCCGTCAGGAATCGTTTCATTGCTTTCCTCCTACTTGATCTTGATGTTGACGAGCTCTTCGCCATCCGGATCGGTGACGTGCACCGCGCAGGCGATGCAGGGGTCGAAACTGTGGATCGTGCGCAGGATCTCGATGGGCTGCCGCGGATCGTAGAGCACGTGACCGGCGAGCGCCGCCTCGTACGGACCGGGCTGACCCTTCGGGTCGCGCGGTCCCGCGTTCCAGGTGCTCGGCACGACGGCCTGGTAGTTCGCGATCTTCTCGTCCTCGATGACGATCCAGTGGGCGAGCCCGCCGCGCGGCGCCTCCGTGAAGCCCACGCCCTGGCACTTCTTCGGCCAGGATGACGGCTCCCAGAGCACCTCGTTGAAGGTCCTGGTGTCGCCGGACTTGATGTTGGCCATCAGGTTGTCGTACCAGGCCTGCATGTTGTCGGCGAGGAGCTTGGTCTCGAGCGTGCGCGCCGCGGTGCGGCCGAGTGTCGAGAACAGCGCGGTAATCGGGACGTCGAGCGTCGAGAGCGTGTAGTCGACGAGTTCCTTCATCTGTGCGTTGCCCGTCGCATACAGCATGAGCGCGCGCGCGAGCGGGCCGACTTCCATCGCGTGGCCCTTCCAGCGCGGCGACTTGAGCCACGAATAGCCCCCGTCGATTTCGAGCTGCTCGTAAGGCGGTTCGGGCCCGTCGTAGTCGAACTTGGTCTCGCCGACGTAGGGATGCAGGCCGACGTCCTTGCCACCCTGATAGTCGTAGTACGAGTGCGATACGAATTCCTGGACCTGGTCTTCCGCGTTCAGATCGATCTCGTGGATCGTCGACAGGTCGCGGTTCAGGATTGCGCCGCGCGGGAACAGGAACTTCGAGACGTCGTTCGTACCGTCCGCGGGGAAATCGCCGTAGGACATGAAATTGCCGATGCCTTCACCCTGGCCGGCCCAGTCCTTGTAGAAGCCGGCGATCGCCAGCGTATCCGGCACGTACACCTGGTCCACGAAATCGCGCATCTGGACGATGATGTCCTGCACGGCGGACAGCCGCGCCGAGTTGATCGCCGAGTCCGAATTGAGGTCGATCGGGCAGGGGACGCCGCCGACCAGGAAGTTCGGGTGCGGATTCTTGCCGCCGAAGATCGTATGCAGCTTGGCGACATCACGTTGCCAGGCGAGCGCCTCGAGATAGTGGGAGACGGCCATCAGGTTGGCCTCGGGCGGCAGTTTGTACGCCGGGTGGCCCCAGTAGGCTTTCGCGAAGATGCCGAGCTGGCCTTCTTCGACAAAGTTTTTGAGTTTCTTCTGCGTGTCCGCGAAGTAGCCCGGCGAGCTCTTCGGATAACTGCTGATGCTCTGCGCCAGCGTCGCGGTGGCGGCCGGATCGGCGGACAAGGCCGATACGACGTCGACCCAGTCGAGCGCGTGCAGGTGATAAAAGTGCATCACGTGATCGTGGACGTACTGTGCGCCGATCATCAGGTTGCGGATGAGCTGCGCATTCCTTGGAATCTCGTATTTCAGGGCGTCCTCGACGGCCCGCACCGAAGCGATGCCGTGGACGAGCGTGCAGACGCCGCAGATGCGTTGTGCGAAGGCCCACGCATCGCGCGGGTCGCGGCCGCGCAGGATGATCTCGATACCGCGCACCATCGTCCCTGAGGACCAGGCCTCGGCGATCCTGTCTCCATCCATCTGTGCTTCGATGCGCAGATGACCCTCGATTCTGGTAATCGGGTCAACGACCACTCGTGCATTCATGTCATTTACCTATGCGTTATCTAATCTGCCAATCGCGAAGCCACGGTCTCAGCCAGGCTCGTCACGGGTGTTTTCCAACCGGCGTTGTCGGCGCCGATCATCAGGTTGATGCGGCAATTCGAGCAGCTCGTGACCACGGTTTCGGCGCCGGTTGCATCGAATTCGCGCTGCTTGATTTTGAATGCCTTCTGCCTGAGGTCTGCCGAACGCTTGATCACGTACTCGCCGCAGCCGCCGCCGCAGCAGTAGTTCTCGCGCAGGTGCGACGGCGTCTCGCGCAACTCGTAACCGAGGTCCTCGAGTACCCGCCGCGGTTCTGCGCTGACGCCGCCCTGGCGTGCCAGCCGGCACGGGTCGTGATACGTCACGGAACCGCCGCCGTTGCTCTTCAGTGCGAGATGTCCGGCGCCGACTTCGGCTGCGACGTATTCGGCGATCGCCATTACTTCGAACGGCAATGCCTCGCCAACCTCGTTCGCGGCCTCCCAGCGCAACGCCTGGTAGGCGTGCCCGGACTCGGGCAGCACGACGGTCTTCGCGCCACACGCGATCGCACGCTCCACGATGCGCGCCGTGACGGCTTTTTGCGTCGCGTCGTCGCCTGACACGAGGCCGAGGTTCGCGGCCTCGAAAGCGTCGCTCGAGAGGGTCCAGTCGGCCCCGGACTTGTTCAGGATGCGCGCGCTCGCGGCGAGCGCATCGGGAAATATCAGCACTTCGGCCGCGGTCGTCAGCAGCAGGACGTCGGCCTTGTCCTTGTCGATCGGGACGTCCAGCCCCCCGGCCCGCAGCTTCTCGACGAGTGCGCGGAGCTCCTTGGCCCCCACACCGAACACGGTACCGTGTTCGGCCTGTTCCTCCTGCAGTGCCCGCAGCTCGGTGGGCATGAAGCCCGCGGCGGCGAGTCCCTCGCGCGTGACGTTGATGAGCGCGGAGATCTTGATGCCCATCGGGCACATCATGTCGCAGCGGCCGCAGCCGGTGCACGCGTCGTAGACCAGTTCCTGCCAGGACTCGAGATCGGCGGCGGTGACGTCGCGAGTGAACGGCCGGAAGAACCAGCGCATCGGGCTCATCTCGCGCCGATAGACCCGGCGCAGCAGCCGGAATTTGTAGACCGGCGTATAGCGCTCGTCCTCGGTCGCCTCGTAGAAGTGGCAGGCCTCCGCGCACATCCCGCAATGGATGCAGGTCTCGAGGTCGACGGCCATACGGCCGTTGATCTTTGCCGCGAACGTCGTCTTGGCCCGGTGCACGGCCTCGGCATCGGACAAAGGTTCGGTCGTGGCGTACTCGCCGAGATGTTCGAGGGATTCGCGGAACTCCCTGAATGCTGCCGTATCGACGCTCATGCCTTGACTCCCCTGCGGCCGAATACGCTGCCGGCCTGGTATCGTGACGGAAATGTCAGCGCCGTGTGCATCAGCTTGCCGAACGGGAACCAGACGAACATCGCCTCGACGCTCAGCAGGTGAATCGCGAGTAAATTCTCGTAGCGTCCGCCGATGTGCGCGAACGCCAGGATGCCGGTCACGGTCGGTAACAACACCATCAACACGCTGATGTAGTCGTCGGCGTTGGAGATCAGTCGCTGCACGGGATGTATCGCACGGCGGATGAGTAACGCCACGAGGATCGCCGTGGTGATCGCGGCGGCGACCAGGATCGCCGTGTTCGGCAGGTTCGGCCAGCCGAAGCCCAGCACCGACTTGAAGAACAGGATGTGCGGCGCGAAGAACAGTACGGCGATGAATAGCGTGATGTGCCACGCATAACCCGAGAAGTGCTGAAAGCGGATGCGCTTCTCGAAGGGTTCGGCGGGCAACGAACGCGTAACGATCGTGCCGAGGCCGTCCCGGACGCTGTGCTTGCGGCGGGGCTTCGAGAGGTCGTGTTTCGCCATGATCAGCATGGATCCGACGACGCGCCAGAGCACGCCGAACAGGAAAATCCACAGCGCCCATTGCAGCCCGGGGCCGCGCGCGAACTCGAGCAGGGTCATGACGACTTATCCTCCGCTTCTGCCATCGCTTTCTTCTTGCGTGCTCTCGCGGCAAGCGCCGTGCCGACGCCGATCGCGGCGCCCGCGGCGGCGGCGCCGATCAGCGCCTCGCGCGAGCCCCACATACCCGCGGAGATGGGCTTGTAGAAGCCGCCGCCGTCCCAGAAGTTGGGCTCGGAGCAGCCGAGGCAGGGGTGTCCCGACTGGATCGGGAAGCTCGTGCCTTCGTTCCATTTCAGCGTCGCGCAGGCGTTGTAGGTCGTCGGGCCCTTGCAGCCGAGCTTGTACAGGCACCAGCCTGCCTTGGCGCCTTCGTCGTCGAAGGTTTCGGCGAACTGGCCGCGCTCGTAGAACGGCCGGCGATAGCAGCGGTCATGGATGTTCTGGCCGAAGAAGGCGGCGGGCCGACCCAGCTTGTCGAGTTGCGGAATCTCGCCGAAGGTCAGG
>JBAUVS010000205.1:0-4068 GCA_049583345.1 Woeseiaceae bacterium | reverse complement strand
GTCCGCACGCGCGCGCGGTCTGCCGGGCGGAGGTGCCGGCGCCCCGCCAGGTCGGCGACTCACAGGTCGCCTGTCACCTGGCCGAAGAAATCTGACCCGGCCGGTCGCTATCGAGATGCCGGCAATGGAATCGGGATCGGCGCGCCGTTGACCGTCAGGACGCCTTTCCGGAACGCGGCGCGGAGTTCGTAATAGTCGCCATTGCGGCGCAGGTAGCCGAGGCCGGCAATGGCATTCAGATCGGGTTCCTGCGCGGCCGCACGCCCGAAAAGTTTCGCCGGTATGCGCAGCTCGGCACCGGCATCGAGCGCGAGCAGAGCCGACGGCCAGGCGAACGCGCCGGCGTCCATCGGGTCCAGGTGCAGTTGCAGCGCACTGCTGAGCGTGCCGTCGGTGGTATCGACGTCGAAATGCTCTACGGCGATTTCGAAACCGGACGCGACGAAGCGCCGCAAGGCGGCATCGTCCCGCGGCGGCATCCCGCTTGTGGCGGCACGTTCGAGGTCGCGGACCGCATCGTCGAGGACGGCGGCGTCGATGCCGTCAAACCGGATCGACACGTGCAGGTCTCCCGGGGCCATACCTGCGAGCGGGACGGCCGCGACATCGAGTTTACTGCGCCCGCCGACACGGCCGTCGCGGCCGCGGGACGTCGAGCCGGAGAATACGAGCTTGCCGACGTTCACGGTGTTGCCGTCGCGCGTGAATGACGCGGAGTCGACGCTGGCATCGAAGGCGCCGGATCTGCCACCGGCGTGGAGCGTCAATGTCATGTCGACGTTGCCCCAGACCGTCGAAGTATCATCGCCGGCGACGCTGCCTGCCGACAGCGCGTAGCTGGACTTCAGTTCGCCACGCAGGCTGATCGTGCTGTAGACGGCGCCGGGCACGTCGGCCGTCCGGCCGTCGGGCCACTCGAGCTGCAGCGTCGAGACGGCGCTGCCGAGGCCGGGCACCAGCGAGCCCAGTGCTCGCGACATCGATCCGAGCGGTATCAGGCCGTGATCGAGACGCGTATCGACGATCAGGACGGGGATGCTCGTGCGGTCGTCTGCGCCGGTCGCGGCGTGCAACCACTTCGCAAGCCGGCCGTCGCGGAGCTCGATGCGATGCCGCCCCTCGGAGGAGAACCAGCCGCGGTCGAAGCCCTGCGGCGTCACGACCAGCTCGGCATCGTCCCGCGGTGCGACGTCGAGGTCTTCCTCCAGCGAGCGCTCGGCGAGCCGCCCGATGATGCCCGGCGAGACGAGTATCACCAGCGCGAGGGCGATCAGGAGCGCGACGATGCTTTTCTTCAAGACATTGCGTGAGCGGGTTTAGAGGGGCCGATGCTAGCACGCGTGCGGGCTGGCATTCGTCCGCGCGAGTCTCTACCATAGCGGCCTCGACAGCCCCCGCGATCGCGGCCCCGTACTGCAAGACCTTGAAACCTATCGTGATTAACCGTTCGACAACGCTAGTTGCGGCAGCCATCGTGTGTATTGCGGGCATCGCTGCCGCGCGTGACGCAGGCGCCGAAGGCAACGCGGAACGCGGCAAGCCGCTGGCCTATACCTGCTTCGGCTGTCACGGCATCGAGGGCTATCGCAACGCCTATCCGTCCTATCGCGTGCCGAAACTCGGCGGCCAGAAGGCGGCCTATATCACGGTGGCGCTGAAGGACTACCGCGACGGCAACCGCTCGCACCCGACGATGCACGCGCAGGCGTCCAGCTTCACCGACCAGCAGATCGAGGACATCGCGGCCTACATGGCCACGCTGGGCAACGCCACGGTCGAGAACGGCGGATCCGCTGGCGCGAGTCTGACCGCTGCACAGACCTGTGCCGCCTGCCACGGACAGAACGGCATCGCGGTGTCGCCGAACTGGCCGACCCTGGCCGGCCAATACGAGGATTATCTCGTCACCGCGCTGCACAGGTACCGCGACGGCGAGCGCACGAATCCGGTGATGCAGCCGATTGCCTCGCAGCTGTCCGATGCGGATATCACGCAGCTGGCTCGATACTTTTCGGGCCTCGAGGGCCTCGAGACCCCGCACCCCAATTGAGCCCCGGGCCCGAGATGCCCGCGCGCTCCGCGATGACGACGGCCCTGGACCACGGTGTCTGTGCGATCGATACCGAATACGGTGCACCGTTGAAGGACGCGAGCCACCTGATCGTCGAACGAGGTCGGGCGGCGTTTGTCGACACGGGCGTCAACAGCAGCGTGCCGCTCCTGCTGGACGCGCTCGCACAATACGATGTCGATCCCGCGGACGTCGACTTCGTGTTCCTCACCCACGTGCACCTGGATCACGCCGGCGGCGCGGGCACGCTGATGCAGCACCTGCCGAATGCGCGTTGCGTCCTGCATCCGCGAGGCGCGCCGCACATGGCAGACCCCACCCGGCTCGTCGCCGGCACCGAAGCGGTGTACGGCGTCGAACGGACACAGCGGATGTACGGCACCATCCGGCCGATCGATGAGGCGAGGATCGTGATCGCCGGGGACGGGCAGCGTTTCGAACTGGCCGGCCGGCCGCTGACCGCGCTCCACACCGAAGGTCACGCGCGGCACCATTACGTGCTCCACGATCCGGCTTCGAAGGGTGTATTCACCGGCGACAGCTTCGGCGTCTCCTACCGCGAGCTCGACACGGCGAGCGGCGAGATCGTGTTTCCGACGACGACGCCGGTGCAATTCGATCCGGGGCAGGCACACAGGGCCGTGGATCGCATACTGGCTTGCGAGCCCGAATGGCTGTACCTGACGCATTACAGCCGCGTCGGCGATCCGGCCCGCCTCGCGCCGCAGATGCACGCCGGGCTGGATGCCTACGTGGCGCTCGCACTCGAACACCGCGACGACGAGGAGCGTACCGCGGCGATAGAAGCCGGGATGTTGGATTACTATGAGGAACGCTTGCGGGACCACGGCTTCGACGGCGGGCGCGAGCTTATCGCTTCGGTACTGGCGACGGATATCGTATTGAACACGCAGGGGCTGGAAGTCTGGCTCGAGAGGAATGGCTGATGGACACGTTTCGCGCATACCGGATAGACGAGAAGGACGGCAAGGTCGTCGCGGGCTTCAGGGAGATGACGATCGACGAGCTCACGGACGGCGACGTCCTCGTCAAGGTCTCGCACTCGACGATCAACTTCAAGGACGCGCTCGCGGCCACGGGTGTCGGCCGGATACTCCGGCGCTATCCGCTGAACGGCGGCATCGACCTCGCGGGCGAGATCGTGAGTTCGAACGACGCCGGGTTGCCGGCGGGAACTCCCGTACTGGTCAACGGTTGCGGGCTCAGCGAGACCGTCGACGGCGGCTATGCCGAGTATGCGCGGGTCGCGAGCTCGAGTGTGGTGCCCATCCCGGCGGGTCTCGACGCGGCCGCCGCGATGCGCATCGGCACGGCCGGCTACACGGCGGCGCTCGCGATACACCGCATGGAACAGAACGGACAACAGCCGGGCCAGGGGCCGGTCGTCGTCACGGGCGCCACGGGCGGCGTCGGCAGCATCGCGATCGACATGCTGAGCGGGCGCGGCTACGAAGTCGTCGCCGTGACGGGCAAGGCCGACGCCAAAGCCTATCTCGAGAGCATCGGGGCGCGGCGGATCCTCGCACGCGCCGAAATCGACGTCGGCAAGCGGCCGCTGGAAAGAGCCGAATGGGCCGGTGCCATCGACAACCTCGGCGGCGAGCTGCTGACCTGGCTGACGCGCACGATGAGCTATGGCGGCAATATCGCGAGCGTCGGCCTCGCCGCCAGCCCGGCACTCGAGACGACGGTCATCCCGTTCATCCTGCGCGCCGTGTGTCTGCTCGGGATCAATTCGGTGGAGACGCCGCGCGACCTGCGGCTCGCGGTATGGTCGCGGATCGCAGGGGATCTGAAGCCGCGCCACCTCGAAACGATCGGCCAGCGCACGATCGCCTTCGACGAACTCCCGGGCGCATTCCAGGCCTATCTCGACGGCGCGGTCACCGGCCGCACCGTCGTCGAGATCGGCTCGTGAGCGCAGGGGCCAGCCTGCGCGAGGCGCTCGCGGCGGAGCGGCCGCTGCAGATCGTCGG
>JBAUVS010000204.1:0-7824 GCA_049583345.1 Woeseiaceae bacterium | reverse complement strand
TCGTGAACAACGGCATCGTGCTGATCGATCACGTCAACAATCTCCGGCAAAACGGGACGCCGCGTAACGAGGCGATCGCCATAGCCGGCCGTGACCGGCTGCGGCCAATCCTGATGACCGTCGCGACGACGATCATGGGGCTCGCGCCGCTCGCGGTGGGTTCGACACAGGTCGGCGGCGACGGGCCGCCCTACTATCCGATGGCGAGGGCCATCATCGGCGGCCTCGCATTCTCGACGCTCGTCTCCCTGCTCGTCGTCCCGGCGCTGTACGTCTACTTCGACAACCTGGCCGCCTGGGGCCGCAAGGTCATGCGGACCGCGCGGCGGGAATCCGCCTCGATATCGCCGCAGCCTGCGATCGAGTCCTGACCGTGTAGAGCGCGACCATCGCCAGCAACAACAGCGTCGACCAGTTCAACGAACCGCCGCCCTCATGCACGACGACGACTTCGGGCACTTCCGGTGTATCGCGACCCTCGTCCTCGAGTTGCAGGAATGCCAGTTCCGGTGACTCGTCCGGGCCGATCCAAGCGACGAAGGAATCGTCCCACGAATCGTAGAGCTCGATGAGCAGATCGTAGCTGCCGCTGGGATAGCCGGACACGAGTTCGGTCACAATGTTGTATTCGTCGTCGCCGGTGGTTCCTGAGATCGTGAAGTCGTCGGTCTGTGCATACTCGTTCCAGGGCCCGCCGTCGAGACTCAGATAGACGACGGCATACACGTCCGCCGATTCGTAATAGGTATCCGCGTCGAACAGCAGATCGATGCCGTTGAAGTAGCCGTCCTGGTCATGATCGTTGAACAACACGACATCGGCCATGTAGAACCAGAATTCGATGTTCGGACTGGTCGATTCCGCGACGCCGGGTTTGGACGCCACGTGCGGGACGGCCGTCCCGGTGCGTTTGCCGGTCCGTACGAGCGGCCCGAACTCGTCGCGGGTCACGACACCGGCAACGCCGGCCTGCCGTTGCGCACCGGTCGCCTGCGCCGTGACGGACAGGCGCCCTTCCTCTCCCTCGTCGCCGAATGCCGTCGCCGATGTCGCGACGAATCCCGCCGCCACGGCAACAACGATGATCGCCAGGCCGCACGGCCGTGTCCTTGCTCTGCTTGCATCCTGCATGGTCCCCTCCTCGTTTCCGAGCCAGGGTTCCATTAGAAAGGCAGTTGCGTGAATGCCTGCTGAACTCGCGGCAGGCCCGCGACGCACGCGCGGTCCTGTTCAGCCGCCGTTCAGGCGGGACGGGAGGGGGACGACGTCGACCGGTCGGGCGTCAAACGTCTCCGGCCACGAGTCCGGCGATCTGTGCCGGCGTGACCTGCAGAGCCTCTGCGACGCCATTGAAGAAGTCGACTTCCAGCACGCTGATCGTCGCGTCGACACGGAACACGTCCGCGAGCGCGATCAGTGTTTCGCTTCGATGCTGCTCGGTGAGCTTGTTTCGCACGCTCGCGAGATATTTCAGCAGGGTCGCCTCTGCATAGAGTTCATCGCGGGCCGCGACGCGAATATCGGCGGCACTGAAATCCTGTCCGGTGTGCTCCTTCAGGATCTCGCGTATCCGGTCGACTTCGACCGTCTTGATATTGATATCGGCGTTCGCCGCTCTCGCCAGGGTCATCAGCAAGGTTTCCTTGAACAGGTCGCTCCGCTCCGCGTCGCTGACATCCGATCCGCGAAAGATTCTCAGTACGTGCTTGAGATCTGCGATTGCCATGGTGCTCTCACTTTATGTTTGTCTTTGTATCGATGCACTTGCCGCATCACCGGCAAGAACCGGAGTATACACGCCAGCGTCCGGGTGGCCAGTCGTGGATTGTTGCTATCCGGAGGGCACCGGAGCCGGGGTATCCACGCGGAGCGGGCGCCGCGGTGCCGATCATCGGGCTGATTATCATATCGCATCAAATGTGCGATTTATACCCTTGTTTCCAGTGGAAATTATTCTTGGCATCGCATGGGAATCGTTAGATACTTGACGCGGGCTAACTACATGAAAGGAGGTGATCCATGTCTAGTGGGATCTCAACGGTATTGCGAAATCCATTGGGTATTCAGCGGATATTGGAGCACCCTTCCGAAATCCTCTGACCCCCAAGGTTCCAATACTGATCTCACGAAAGGCCGCCGCAAGGCGGCCTTTCACATCAAGTCAGTCCTGCTCCGTGTCCCAGTCGCGGACTCTCCTGGCGATATACAAGCGGCTGTGGTCGCACTTCACGACCGGTGCAAAGAGCTCCTCGGCCTTACGCCATGCGCCGTCGGACATGCGCTGGTAGTCGGCGCCGAACGTGACGAAATCCGGGCTGCTCTCGACGGACTTGAAGTCGTAGTCGTTGTCCGTTTCGCCGTACAGCGGGAACATCAGCCATGCTCCGCCGGTGAAGCCGTTGGCATCGGCGTAGGTATTCCAGGCCTGTTGTGCCGCCATGAGATCGTCGAAAGTCTTGTCTTCCTTCATCGAGCAATTCGAGAAACTCAGGATGAAGGGCTTGTCGGCCGGAGCCTCTCTTCTCGAAGGTGGCTTGACGGTCAGCGAGACGAAATTCGAATGGCTGGTACAGTTCACGACGGTGTTGATCTTCGCCGCCATTTCCCCGCCCTTGGTGGTCCACACGTCGGTGACACTTCCCATCGCGTTGCCGTCCGGCCAGACGCCGAGCCAACCCACGTCGAATGCGAAGTCGCCGCTGTAATAGGGTGTGATCACAGCGCCGAAATAGTTCTTGACCCCCTGCTTGTCCATCCACGCATTCCATTCGACGAGCACCTTGTCGAGGTCGGCCAGACCTTTACCTTTGTTGTACTTGCACGTGTAAGTCTCCACCGGATGGGCCGGCGGCGCGGCCGTCGGTTCGTCCTGCCCCCATGCGGTTCCCGCCCCGGCAAGCACCAACAGACCGACAGGCGCCAGGCGCATCAGCGTCTTGTTCATCGCTCCTCCCCTTTTATGAGATTGTTTGCATTCCCGGCATTGCACCGGTCAATCTCAGTATAGACGACGAAACGCAATCTTCAGCACAGGATCGCGGAGAGCGCGTCGAGGACCGCGTCGACTTCTTGCGGCGTGTTGTAGTGCACGGCACCGATGCGGACGACGCCGCCACTGTCGAGGATACCGAGCGCCTTCACGACCTCCAGCGCATAGTTGTGTCCGCTCCAGACGAAGATACCCCGTTCGGCGAGCGCCTCGGCGATCTTTGCCGGCGCCAGCTTGTCGTGGGTGAAAGACACGGTGGACAGACGCCGGTTCATCGCCGCGGCGTCGGTAATGCCCTGCACCGTCACGCCGGGCAATTCCCCGAGTCCCCGTACGAGACGTGCAGCGAGCCGTCGCTCGTGATCGAGCAGCAACCCGAATGCCGCCACGATCGCTGCGCGCCGATTCGCGGGTTTTCGCGCGCCGCCGGAAACCGGCGCGCCGATGGATGCGATGTAGTCGACCGCCGCCGCGGTCCCGGCCATGCCTTCGTGGCTCTGCGTGCCCGGCTCGAGGCATTCGGGCGGCAAGGATGGCGCCGGGCGCACGCGGTAGGGCTCCAGTTCCCGCAACAGGTCGCCGCGCCCCCACAGCACGCCCTGATGCGGACCGAAGAACTTGTACGCGGACGAGACGAGAAAGTCGCAGCCCATCGCCTGTACGTCGGTGAGCAGATGCGGTGCCGACTGCACCGCGTCGATGTAGGTCCACGCACCGGCCGCGCGCGCCCGTTCGCAGATCCCTGCGACGTCGTTGATCGTGCCCGTCAGGTTGCTTGCCACCCCGACGCACACGAGCCGGGTCCGCTCCGTCAGCAGCTCGTCCAGGCGGGTCAGGTCGAACTCGAAGGTCTCGACATCGAACGGCAGCCACTTGATCGTCAGATCCCGGTCCCGGGCGAGCAGCACCCACGGTTCGACGTTCGCATCGTGATCCATGCGGCTCACGATGATCTCGTCGCCCTTCTCGAGACGCCTGCCGATCGAGCGCGACAGGTGAAACGTGAGGGACGTCATGTTCTGGCCGAAGATGATCTCGTCCGCCGATGCCGCGTTGACGAAGTCCGCCATGGCCTGCCTCGCGCCGTCGACGATCTCGCCGGCGAGGCGCGAGGTCGCGAAGTAGCCGCCGAGGTTGGCATTGGCGTGGAGCAGACACTCGTCGATTCGATCCACGACCGAGCGCGGCACCTGCGTGCCGGCGGGGTTGTCGAAGTAGATCCGCGGGCGCGAGTCGTCCTGCGCCGACAGTGCCGGAAATTGAGCTCGTATCGAGGCGAGGTCGAGTTGCATGGCGATCGGCCGGGGACGTCAGTCCTGGCTGTTGCCGCCCCATTTCTCGCGGTGTGCGTCCTCCGCACGCTGCCGAACCTTCGCATGCCGTCGGCTCAGCAACAACGCGCCCGGCTCGCAGACTTCCGGCTTGATGAGCCCCAGGTCACAGGCAGCATCGAACAGGCTCGGATACCACCGCTCCCAATTGGGCAGCAAAGACTCGACCTGATCGCGCAGATTCATCCCGGCAATGTAACCGAGCGTCGTAGCGCTGACAATGCAGCCGGCAGGCGCCGCCTAGTCTTCGAGCATCTGCATCCCGAGGACAACGGCGACGAGCAGCAAAGCGCCGAGCACGACCGTCTGCACTTGCGGCACCCAGGCTGCCGGAGCCTCGAGCAGGCCCTGTGGCACGACGGCCAGGAGGTTGCCCGCCACGCCCGCGACTTCCAGCGCGGGCTTGGCCGCAATGCTCCCTCCGATGAGGATCGCGAACGGGAGCGACAGGCGGCGTACCCAGATCCGTCGCCGGATGCCCGCGACGACACGCCGGCTGAATCCGCCGTCCGCGATCGGTTCGCTATGGAAAAGCGAATCGAGCAGACGATCTTCAGCGTCCCTGAGTTTGTTTACCATGTTGATGATCTTCGATGTCAAAGCTCGTCCTGATCTTGTCCTTGCAGCGAAAGATGATCGACTTGACGGTGCCGACGGGCTGTCCGGTCGCCTCGCCAATCTCGCGATGCGACAACCCGCAGGCATACGACATAATCATCATTGCGCGTTCTTCCTCCGTCAGTATCGCGAGCAGCTTGTCCAGATCGGGAGTCTCGTCCGATTCTCGAGTGTAGCTCCTGGACTCCGCATCCGCGACATGTCCGGCCTCTTCCAGCAGTCTCGCATATCGTTTCGACTTCCGTTTCGATTGCAGGAACGTCGTATAGGCGACCTTGAGCAGCCAGCCGATAAACGTTCCGTGTCCCGAGAACGTGTGCAGTTTGTCCCAGGCATGCATGAATGCGTCCTGCGCGAGGTCGTCGGCGAGCGCCGGATCCCTGCACAGCTTGCGCAGGAAGTTGCGCACATGCGACTGGTGACGCCGCACGAGCTCCCCGAAGGCGGTGGTGTCCTGTGAAGCGACCGCCTTCGCAACGAGGAAGCTGTCGTCGGCCTGCATGCTGGCGACGCCTGTCGATTATCTGTCGGGCCTGGCGAAACGCCACAGAATCAGGTACGCGACGCCGATGCAGAACGGAAATGCGGCACCGGCGAGGCATCCGCGCAAGGCGTTGTCGGTCGGATCCGGCACGGCCCAACCGCACAGTGCGAGACCGATCGCCAGCGCGAGCCAGAGCAGCGCGAGGCGAAGATCCCGGTCCTTCGGCGCCACCGGATGTCCCAGCCGATCGATGATCTCCGGACTCAGTTCCTGTCCACGATCGATCGCCGTCCGGATCGTCTGCTGCATATCGCCACGGGTCCGATAGCGAAACCAGAAGAACAGACTGAGCATTACGGTAATCGCCGCGAAAAAGCCGATTGGTACAAGTACCTGTTCCACAATCTTTACTCCTCGATGACCAGGCTGCCGTCGTTTCGGCAGTTCTCACCCGGTAGATGCTCGTGCCGCAACGATTGGATGCATACTCATAACTACCTGATTTTCCTAGGAGTTGCCGTCCCCGTATCGTAACACCCCGCGGACCCGGCCGGCTAACCCCCGGCGCATCGGCCGCGCGTTAGTAACGGGCATGGACACACCGGCCCCCGCTTCACGCCGGGTATCGCGCTTCCCGGCCGACCCGCGCACATACCAGATCGCCGTACTCGCCGTGTTGCTCGCCTACGGCGTCGGCGCGCTCGGACTCCCGATCCGCTGGGCAACTGCGGGCGGCTTCCTCGTCGGCGCACAACTGGCGCAATACCTCGCGGCGCGCTATTACGCACGGATCGCCTTTGACCCCGCCAGTGCCCTGGTTACGACCTTGTCGCTCACGCTGCTGCTGCGCACGGACAGCGTGCCGCTGGCCGCGCTGGCAGGCAGCATCG
The DNA here is from genome assembly GCA_049583345.1 of Woeseiaceae bacterium. Taxonomy (GTDB): domain Bacteria; phylum Pseudomonadota; class Gammaproteobacteria; order Steroidobacterales; family Woeseiaceae; genus UBA1847. The sequence continues at coordinate 1,512 of JBAUVS010000204.1, read as the reverse complement.
CCATCGGCAGCAAGTTCCTGATCCGGGTGCGCGGCAAGCACGTATTCAACCCGTCCAACTTCGCGCTGGTGGCGACTACGCTCGCGAGCGACCATGCCTGGCTGGCTTCCGGACAGTGGGGCAGCGCAACGATCGGCGCGCTGGCGCTTGCCGGGCTGGGTTTCCTGGTGCTGACCCGCGCGCGGCGCGCGGAGACGACGATCGCGTTCCTGGTCGCGTTCGCCGTGCTGCTGGCGGTCCGGGCAGCGTGGCTCGAGGATCCACTCGTCATACCGCTGCATCAGCTGCAGAACGGCGCACTGTTGATCTTCGCGTTCTTCATGATCTCCGACCCGAAGTCCACGCCCGACAGCCGCTTCGGTCGGATCCTGTTCGGTACCGTCGTCGCAGTCGTCGCGTTCGTGATCCAGTTCGTCCTGTATGAACCCGACGGCCCCATCTTTGCGTTAATCCTCTCAGCACCGATCGTTCCGCTGCTCGACTTTTTCTCTCGCGGCGCGAACTACAACTGGAACATGCCGGCCGGATATCTCGCCGGAAAATCGAAAGGAGTGTACCGATGCGAATCTTCATCACTGCGCTCGTCGCGATCGTGACGACCTCGATAGGCGCAACCGCACAGGCGTTCTGCGGATTCTACGTGGCACGTGCCGACACCAGCCTGTTCAATCAGGCATCCCAGGTCGTGCTTGCGCGCGACGGCGATCGCACCGTCATCACGATGACGAACGACTTCAGGGGCGACGTCGACGAATTTGCCGTCGTCATACCCGTGCCGACTTTCATCGAACGCGAGCAGATCCATGTCGCAGACCGTGCGCTGGTGGAACATCTCGATGCCTACACCGCGCCGCGGCTCGTCGAGTATCACGACCCGGATCCCTGCGCGATGCGCGTCTACGAGCGGGCGGCGGCGGCAGATGCGGCGGGTCCGCTGTCGGCGAAACAGGAATTCCGGCAGTCCGGCCGGTCGCTCGGCGTTACGATCGAGGCCAGCTACACGGTCGGCGAGTACGACATCCTGATCCTTTCCGCCGAGGACAGCGACGGCCTCGTCCGCTGGCTCGACGACAACGGCTACCGTATCCCGAAAGGCGCGAAGTCCGTCGTCGGCGGTTACCTGAAGCAGGGCATGCGCTTCTTCGTCGCGAAGGTGAACCTCTCGGAGCAGGCGAAACTCGGCTACTCGTACCTGCGCCCGTTGCAGGTCGCCTACGAGAGCAACAAGTTCATCCTGCCGATCCGCCTCGGCACGCTGAACGCCAGCGGCAAACAGGAACTCTACGTCTACGCGTTGACGCGCACCGGTCGCGTCGAAACGACGAACTACCGCACGGTCCGGCTGCCCAGCGGCACGGAAATTCCCGAGTTCGTCGACGGTGAGTTTGCGCGCTTCTACCGCGCGATGTTCGAGACCCAGACCGTCCGCGAGAACGAACGCGCGGTGTTCCTGGAATATGCCTGGGACATGGCCTGGTGCGACCCGTGTGCGGCAGACCCGCTGTCCGCCGA
>JBAUVS010000203.1:0-3655 GCA_049583345.1 Woeseiaceae bacterium | reverse complement strand
CGATCGAGGCGATTTCGCAGACGTGATGCGTGGGTACATCGACGTTCTCAATGCCCGCCTGGATCACGTCCGTCTGCAGGTGGATCGTGGGGAAAGCTACGCCGTGCTCGCCGAACTCGGAGGACTCCCCCGATGAACAGGAAAATCATTGTTTCGATCGTCGTCGTTGCGGCACTGGTGGCCGGCATCGGCATCGGCCGGTTCTGGCCGGCCACTCCGCAGGCCGTCTCCATGCAGGACGGGAAACCCGAGCGCGAGATCCTGTACTGGGTGGCGCCGATGGATCCCAGCTTCCGTTCGGACAAGCCCGGCAAGTCGCCGATGGGTATGGACCTGGTACCGGTCTACGCCGACGAGGTGGACAAGCAGCCCGGCGTCGTGAAGGTCGATCCGGCCGTCGTCGAAAACCTGGGTGTGCGCACGGCCGTCGCCGAGCGCGGGCCCCTGTCGCCCCGCATCGAGACCGTCGGCTACGTCGGCTATGACGAAGAATCGCTGCAACACGCCCACATGCGCGTCGACGGCTGGATCGAGAAACTGTCGGTCACCGCGACCGGCGATCCCGTGAAGAAGGGACAGGTGCTCTTCGAGCTGTATTCGCCGACGCTGGTCAACGCGCAGGAGGAATTCCTCGTCGCGCTGCGGTCCGGCAACGCCGCGCTCGACAAGGCCTCGCGCGAACGGCTCGACGCGCTCGGCATGACGGCCGGCGAGATCGAGAAGCTCGCCCGCAATCGTAAGGTCGAACAGCGCGTCCGTGTGTACGCGGAGCGTGACGGCGTCGTCGCCAATCTCAGCGTGCGCGAGGGCATGTACGTGACGCCCGCGACCAATGTCATGTCGATCGCCCAGCTCGACCGGGTCTGGGTGCTCGCCGAGGTTTTCGAGCGGCAGGCCGCCTGGGTCGAGGCAGGACAGGCCGCCGAGGTGACGCTCGACTATCGGCCGGGCGAGAGCTGGCAGGGCCGGGTCGACTACGTCTACCCCGAACTCGATCCCGCTACCCGCACGCTCAAGGTCCGCTTGCGACTCGATAATCCGTCCGTGGCGCTCAGGCCGAACATGTTCGCACGCGTGATTATTCACGGCGATGCCGCCGAAGACGTCGTCAACGTGCCGCGGGAAGCGCTGATCCGTGGCGGTACGGTCGATCGTGTCGTGCTCGCCCTGGGCGGCGGGCGCTTCCGCAGCCAGCCGGTGACGGTCGGCATCGAGTCGGGCGACCGCGTGGAGATTCGCGAGGGCCTCGACGGCGGTGAGCGCATCGTGACCTCGGCGCAGTTCCTGATCGATTCCGAGTCCAACCTCGGCTCGGCGCTCGCACGCATGGAGGAGCGGCCGTGATCGCCGCGCTGATCCGCTGGTCGGTCGCGAACCGGTTCCTGGTGCTGACCGCGACCGTACTGCTCACCGTCGGCGGGATCGTCGCGCTGCGCGAGACGCCGGTCGACGCATTGCCGGACCTGTCCGACGTGCAGGTGATCATCAAGACCTCGTACCCCGGACAGGCGCCGCAGGTCGTCGAGGACCAGGTGACCTATCCGCTGACGACGGCGATGCTGGCGGTCCCGAAAGCCGTGACCGTGCGCGGCTATTCGTTCTTCGGTGATTCCTTTGTCTACATCATCTTCGAGGATGGCACGGACCTGTACTGGGCGCGATCGCGCGTGCTGGAGTACCTGAACCAGGTCACGGGGCAACTGCCGGACGCGGCAAAGCCGGCGCTGGGTCCCGATGCCACCGGCGTCGGCTGGATCTACGAGTACGCGCTCGTCGACAGGACCGGCCAGCATGACCTGTCGCAGCTGCGCAGCCTGCAGGACTGGTTCCTGAAGTACGAACTGCAGACGGTTCCGGGCGTGGCCGAGGTGGCGACGGTCGGCGGCATGGTGCGCCAGTACCAGGTGGTCGTCGACCCGGACAAGCTGCGCGCCTTCGGCCTGACCCTCGCGAGGGTCCGCCAGGCCATTCAGTCCGGCAACCAGGAGACCGGCGGTTCCGTCATCGAGATGGGCGAGGCGGAATACATGGTCCGCGCCTCGGGTTACATCAAGGGCATCGACGACCTGTCGGAGATCCCGTTGGGAGTCAATTCGAGCGGCACCCCCGTCGTGCTCTCCGACGTGGCCGAGATCCGGCTCGGCCCGCAGATGCGGCGCGGTGTCGCGGACCTCGACGGCGAAGGGGAGGTCGTCGGCGGCATCATCGTCATGCGCTGGGGCGAGAACGCATCGAGAACGATACAGGCGGTGAAGTCGCGGCTCGCCGAGCTCCAGCACAGCCTGCCCGCCGGCGTCGAGATCGTGCCCACCTACGACCGGTCCGACCTGATCCAGCGGGCGATCGACACGCTGAAGCGCAAGCTCGTCGAGGAGTTCATCGTCGTTGCGCTCGTCTGTGCCGTGTTCCTGTTTCACCTGCGTTCGTCGGCCGTGATCATCCTGACCCTTCCCGTCGGCATCCTCGCGGCATTCATCATCATGCGGCTGCAGGGACTGAACGCAAACATCATGTCGCTCGGCGGCATCGCGATCGCGATCGGGGCGATGGTCGATGCGGCCATCGTCATGGTCGAGAACGTGCACAAGCACATCGAGCGCGAACCGCTGGACGACAGGAACCGCTGGCGGATCATGAGCGAGGCGGCGAGCGAAGTCGGCCCGCCGCTGTTCTTCTCGCTGCTGATCATCACGCTCAGCTTCCTGCCGGTGTTCACCCTGCAGGCACAGGAAGGGCGCCTGTTCGCGCCGCTCGCGTTCACGAAGACCTACGCGATGGCCGCCGCGGCGATGCTGTCGATCACGCTGGTGCCCGTACTGATGGGCTACTTCGTCCGCGGTCACGTCACGGCCGAGCGCAGGAACCCGGTCAACCGGTTCTTGGTCGCGGCGTACCGCCCGGTGATCGACCTCGTGATCCGGCGTCCGAAGGGCGTGCTCGCCGCGGCGGCCGCGATCCTCGTCGTGGGCCTGTGGCCCGTGACGCGGCTCGGCTCCGAGTTCATGCCGCCGCTGGACGAAGGCGACCTGATGTACATGCCGACGACCTATCCCGGCGTCTCCATCGACAAGGCGCGCGAGTTGTTGCAGCAGACCGACCGGCTCATCCGCAGCGTGCCGGAGGTCCGGCGCGTGTTCGGCAAGATCGGCCGCGCCGAGACGGCTACCGACCCGGCGCCGTTGACGATGATCGAGACGGTCATCCAGCTGAAACCGCGCTCCGAATGGCGCGAGGGCATGACGCCGGACAAATTGCGGGCCGAGCTCGACCGGCTCGTGAGCTTCCCCGGCCTGACGAACGCCTGGGTGATGCCGATCAAGACCCGCATCGACATGCTCGCGACTGGCATCAAGACGCCGGTCGGCATCAAGGTGGCCGGTCCGGACCTCGCGGTGATCCAGCGTATCGGCCGGGACCTGGAGCGCGTCCTGCAAGGCGTGCCCGGCACCGCGTCGGTGTTTTCGGAACGCGTCGCCGGCGGCCGCTATGTCGACGTCGACATCGACCGGCAGCGTGCTTCCCGCTACGGGCTCAACATCAGCGACGTGCAGGACATCGTGCGCACCGCCATCGGCGGCATGAACGTGACCCAGACCGTCGAGGGGCTGGAGCGCTATCCGGTCAACGTGCGCTATCCGCAGCGCGTGCGCGGCTC
>JBAUVS010000202.1:0-6997 GCA_049583345.1 Woeseiaceae bacterium | reverse complement strand
GCCCGGCTGTTGGTGGATATGCAACCGGGCAATGCGTTTCCTTCAATCCTGCAGGTTCCGACCTGAACCGGAGACGCCTCGGTTATTGACCGTCGAAGGCGGCTCTCCGCCCATCGCCGTATGTTCGCTGCAGCACAGACCGTCCGGACAGAATTCGACTAATGTAACTCATGCAAAGCAATCGCCTGCTGGCCAAGCTCAGTCAAAAGAATCAACGCCAGCTACTCGCGGCTTGTGACGAGGTCGAGCTGGTCATTGGTGACGTGCTCTGGGAACCGCGGAATCGCATCTCTCACGTCTACTTTCCACTCGGTTGTTTCATTTCCAAGCTGTTGCCTGTCAAATCCCGGCAAAACCTGGAACTGGCACTGATCGGCAACGAGGGTATGCTGGGCATACCACTGATACTCGGCGTGGACTCCTCGATGTATCAAGCAGTGGTACAAGGGTCGGGCTCCGCACTGCGAATGAGCGCCGCATCGTTTCGTCGTGAACTCGACCGCGCGCCCGCGTTGCGCAAACTCTTGTATCAATACATCTATGTAGTCCATGTGCAACTCGCTCTGACCGCTGCGTGCAGCAACTTCCACTCAGTCGACCTCCGACTCGCCCGCTGGTTGCTCATGACGCATGATCGGGCAGGCTTCGGCAATTTCCATCTCACACACAAGTTCCTCGCCCAAATGCTGGGTGTTCGTCGTGTGGGCATCACCAATGCCGCCGGAGCGCTGCAAAGGCGCAAGTTGGTCAGGTACACGCGCGGCAATATCACCGTACTGAACCGCGGAGCGCTGGAAAGGGCTTCCTGTCCGTGCTACCAGGCGTCGAAAGACGCATACGAGAACGTGCTTGGATAACCGATTCGGCTATGCAGTATCGCAGTCCGGGTTCAGTTTGCGGCAACGTACAATGGCATTACCGTTGGCAGCAATTTCCGGATCTGCTTGACGCGGCTGGCATCCGCCGGATGGGAGCTGAGGAATTCCGGCGGCTTACCACCCTGACTGGCGCTTGTCATCTTCTGCCACAAGGTGATCCCTGCACGCGGGTCATAGCCTGCGCGCGCCGCGAGCTCCAGGCCGATACGATCGGCCTCGCTTTCGTCCGTTCGGCTGAACCGGGTCGCCAGCAATGCCTGGTAACCCACGCCCGCCGCGTTGCTTGATGCATCTCCCAGCCCGAACGCTGCTGCGCCAGCGTCGATCGCGCCCTGGGCGACCATCGCCTGCGACATCTGTTCACGGACGTGTTCGCGCAGGGCGTGGGCGATTTCGTGCCCCAGCACGTTGGCGAGTTCCGCGTCGGTCAGGTCCAGCTGAGTAATCAGTCCCGAGTACACCATGATCTTGCCACCGGGCATGCAGAACGCGTTGAGTTCATCGCTGGTTATGATATTGACTTCCCATTTCCAGGCGGGCGCATCGGCGCGAAAGACTTTGGTCTGCGCTTCGAGGCGACTGGCAATTTTGCGCACACGATCGAGCATGCCGCGATCTTCGTTGAGTACGCCCTCGGCGGAGGCATCGGACCGTAGCTTGGTATAACTTTCTGCGGCCATCTGATCGAGTTGTTCCGACGATATCAGCAATAGCTGGGAGCGGTCGGCGCCGACGGCACCACCGGCTGTCGTCGTTTCGCATCCGGCCAACATGACCAGAGACAGTCCAAGCGACGCAATCGAGACAATCGAAAGGATCCGGCTCATCTTGCTATACCCGGAACCATTCCACCTTCGTCTTCCCATGGGATAGTCTCCATATGAAAATCACGCGACTTGCTGCAGTCATGGTGCCGATGCCCTGGTTAAGCCGGAATCACGCCGCCTGAAAAGAGCCCCCGGACGTTTCAGCCCGAGGGCAGGAAAGCCCGCGCTCCAAGGGGAGGAACGCAGGCAGGGGCCAGAAACCTGAATTGTTGACGATGGGTGACTGGTTTTTCTGTGCGGTAGGGTACATGCGGCTCATGGATTCGCCGAATGCACATTCATGCAGCCGAAACTAGGTCCGCTTGAGACCGGTAGCAAAGACCAGTCCGCCGACCAGCAGCATGCCAACGCCGGCCCAGACAGGAATATTGACATGCCGAGTTTCGTCAATCGACATGTGCATAGAGCCGATATTGGCCTCGTGGGTATCTTCCGTATAGCTGAATCCGCCATAGGCGAGCGCCAGAATACCGGCCACTGCAAGCACGACCGCCAAAGTTCTCATTTTGTCCATCTGCTTCATCCTCTGTTGGACTACCCGCTCTGCTGCGGTTCGGTAATTTCAAATCTATTACTTTATCGCGGACACAATTCGCCGCGTATTGCCGACACTTCAGGTCACCGGAACGCAGCGCCGCGAAAGAACTTCACAACGGCTAAAAGGATGATCGCGCCCACCAACGACACCATCACCCCGCTCAGGCTCATGTTGCCCTGGTTGATTGTGGAAGTACCGAAAGCACCGCCAAACAGCCATCCGCCCAGAGCAGCGCCGACGATTCCCACGACGACATTGAGAATCAATCCTTGTCGGCCATCCGTGCCCATAAACACGCTTGCCGCCCAACCGATCAGCCCGCCAACGACTAACCAAATCAAGATATTCATGACTCATTACCTCGCTCTGTTAACTGCCGATAGTCTGCGCGCGACAGGCAGGCGGAGTCTGTACGCTGCCGCACAAATGCGTCAGATGAAAGCCAACTTGGCCCGCTGCCGGGCCCGGTGGACTGTACGCTTCCGCACAGACAAATCATCTGCCTGACTCTATCCTGCGTTCTTTCTCTAACGGCAATTGGGGCGGCATCAATGTCCGTAGCACTGCGCGACTTGGCAAAAACAGGCGCCGGGCGCAATACCAGCCATCATCAGACACACCTGAAGCAAAATGCTGTTTGCGGAGAGCTGCCGCACGCCCCGGAAACCGGTCGACGCCGGCTCGCGGCAGTCTTGCAACAAAAGGACGACCTCCTTCGACTTTGTACCTTGCTCACTGACAAGGTGTCTTCGCTCGAATCCGCGCTGGCGAAAGCAAATCAGTTTGCATATTACGATGAGCTTACCGGATTACCCAATCGCCGATTGCTGCTTGACCGATTTATTCAGGCCGCTGCCCTTGCTAGCCGGCATCGCCAGATTTTGGCGATGCTGTTTCTCGATGTGAATGATTTCAAGCGCGTCAATGACAAACTCGGACACGGGGCTGGTGATGAGTTGCTGAAGGACGTGGCCACACGGCTAACAAACTCCATACGCCAGGCCGATACCGCGTGCCGTTACGGAGGAGACGAATTCGTCGTCCTCCTGACTGATATTGATCACCGCGAGGACGCCGTTAATGCGCTACAAAAGATCCGCGCTAGCCTGGCTCCGCCTTACGCCTTTGACCGTTATTCCATCCTGCTGACGGTGAGCGATGGCCTGGCGATCTACCCCAAAGATGCGCAGTGCTTCACTGATCTTATGCGGTTCTCAGATCGTTCAATGTTCAGCAACAAATCCGGCAATCGACGTCAGTCTAGTGACGAATCCGCATCGAAAATCTGGTTGCATGATTCAAGCATGGAATCTTGCACAAGCTGATAAGAGTCGTCATCCACGACTGCTCAGCAACGTGCGACGAACTCCAGATCGTCGAAGTCGTAGGTTTACTGGCGCCGGAAGCCGCCTTTGGAAACAAGCTTATGTGCGATACCGTACAGACTCGACAATGGGCCCGGAATAGCTTAACGCACGACAAAGACTGAAAGGAGTTGAAAATGAGCCTCGGAATGATACTGCTAATCGTCCTCGTGCTTATCCTTTTGGGTGTAATTCCAACCTGGCCTCACAGCAGAGGATGGGGTTACACGCCCAGCAGCATCGTCGGCCTTATTCTCGTTGTGTTACTCGTATTGTTTTTGATGGGCCGAATCTGACGAACTTTCAGGTATTTGAGTTTGTGCAGGAGTTCTTCATCGTGATCCTGCGTCGAATGCTCATTTCATCGTCGCCATCTAATTGATCGTCATCAGGTCGATCGGGCCTTCAGGCGCCAACAACCCGGACTCCTGAATCTTGATTGGTCCATGGTATCGTGCGCGAATCGGAAAGGGGCCTGATCGGCCCCGTCAACCGTGTTCTTCGGATGGATTGCCCGCTTTTGGCTGAGCAAATTTGTGCTGGTTTGACTACCGATCGATCTTTGTAACCTTCGTGCCTTCGATGCTGATTCCAGCCATCAAGCCCTGCTGATTGAAGATGAATGCATAGGCATCACCCTGGAGTGAAGACGTCGACAGGTTTTTTGCCGCGCCCTCGTCGACCAGGACTACCGTCGGACCGACACCGATTTCCCATCCTTTCGAATCCTTGAGGTAGCTCACCGCTTCGTCTGTCATCAGAAAGATGGCGTATCCGTACGACTGTGCACCGGCCTGGAGACCCCAGGATCCACCAACTGTGTTGTAGTAGTCGACGATTGCCTTGCCTTCCATCAATTCGCCTTCGCCATAACTGCCGCCAAAGACGAGACCTGCTTTCACGACATTCGGAAACACCAGTACGGCCTTGGCGGTTTGCGAAAGATCCTCGGCCACTTGGTGCGTCTGGTAGAGCGTCTGCAGCGCCTGCAGGGAGTCCTTGTCCAGGTCCTCTGACGTTGCGGCGCTTGCGAGGTTGATCGAACCGAACGCGACGACTATTGCCATCGCGGGTGATATGAAAGCCTTGGATAATTTGTACATGCTGAGTCGCTCCATCGTTGAGATCGGTAGTTGCCGGATCGCGATATGCGATCCGGCGCAATTGGGACTGGCTGGAAGCAGGGTTGCAGACCGCCCTGCTTGGTTCCTTGGTTCTGCGTGCTATTCGATTACGGGTTGGCCGTTTTCGATTCGGATTCGCCCGCCCGGATCGTGATCCATGCGAACTGTCTTGTCCTGTCCATCGAGCCGGTACGTTACATCGTAGCCAACCTGCTCCTGTCGGCTGTCCTGCGTCGTCTCGCAAACACGCTGGGTGACCTGATCGACATTCCGCTCCTGCATGCCTTCCTGTACCTTCTTGCCGGAGTAGCCGCCTGCGATGGCGCCGCCGACGGTCGCGACCTTCTTGCCGTCACCGCCGCCGATCTGGCTCCCGACCAGGCCGCCGATTACTGCACCCGTCACGGTTCCGGCAATCTGATTGGGATCCTGGGTTGGGTGCTGTACGGACACGAGCTGGTCGCCGCATTCCTCTCGCGGCACGGACACCGTTTTGGTTACCGGTGATACAGCCAGCACCTCGGCGTATTCCCCCGAATTCAGCATTCGGTATCCGGCTGTGGCACCAAATGCGGTGACCGCTATGGCGCCGATAATGCCACCGATTACAAGTTGTTTGCTTTTCACTGTTTACACCTTGAGCCTTTGCTGATCAGTTTGCTGACGCCGCCGGTATTACCGATGGCGGGTTCTTGATGATGATTTCGACGCGACGATTCTGCTGCCGACCGCTCTCGGACAGGTTGTCCGCGATCGGCCGGGTCTCGCCTATCCCTGATGCTTGCAGCCGTCCGGACTGGATGCCCTGACTTACGAGATAGGATTTCACCGAGTCAGCACGATGCTGTGACAGGGTCTGGTTCATTTCGACACTGCCGACGTCATCAGTGTGGCCTTCTATGACGACGGTGCGATCGGGATATTGGTTGAGGAATGCGATCAGTTTGTCGAGGCTCGCGGTTCCGCTCGGTTTGAGATCGGATCGGCCGGTTGCGAATACGACATTGCCGAGGGTCAGTACCAGCCCGCGATCGGTTGCTTCGGCCTGCAGAACGTCGATCTGCCGCTGCAGCTCGTCCGCCTTGCTGGCCGCATCGGCCGCCGCGACAACCGCCAGAGCGCGTGCATCTTCGGACTTGCGTTGCGCTGTTGCTGCCTCGCTTTTCGATGCGGCGGCCTGGCGATGTGCCTCATCTGCCTCGAGTGTGCGGGCATCCAGGCGCATCTCGTCACGCTTCTGGCTGAGGTTCGCGCGCTGGTCTTCAGCGTAGCGCGTTGACGCCTTGGCGATCGCAATTTCCACCTTGTGATCGGCCATGTAAATCCGATGCTGACTCAGCGCAACATCCTTGCCAACCGGTTGTTCTGCAAGCAGAACGGCGGCCTCGGCCTCTCTGATTTCGACCGGTGCTTTGTCGGCCAGTTTTGGATCGGACTGCAGCACGCTCAACTTGCTGCGCACGTCCGCAGCGCCCTCCGGGCTTTGTGGTGCCGTTGCACAGCTTGCGACCGCGAGAGAAACTGCCGCCGCGACGGCCAACCTTCTGGCGAAACGGGCGTGATTTGTGTTTGATGTGTTCATTGCTGGTCTCCGGCGCGTTGCATTTCTTCGATCAGGGCTTCGGTGCCCCGGCTCATTTCCGTATTGACTGCTTTTGCTTTGGACGCATCCGTCCTCGCCGCAGCCAGCTGGGCCGTCACTGTCGACTCCTGCGCAAATCGCTCGGCCAGGATCATGTCTTCCGCCACAACGGCTTTATCGGCCATGACGAGTTTCTGCCGCGCTTCATCCAGCTCGGCGCCGGCATAGTGGCTCGCGTCGTCCTGCTCGGCGGCTTGAATTGCAAGTTTCGCTTCGTTGAGCGAGGCAGTGGGGGCCATCGGCGCGGTTGCGCAGCCAGCAAAGAGCAACATGGCTCCGGCCAGACCCGCTGCAACATGCAGTCGGTACTTTCGGTTCATTCGGGAAGATACGGGCATTGCAGTTCTCCAAGTGGGAACGGTTCTTCAGAGAGGATTGTGCACATCGATTCGGCGCGCGTCTGTGCGCCAGCGTACTTTGCCGAAACCTTTTTATGACGCGGGAGGTGCAGCGTGTTCAGCGCAACAGAAAGGTCCCTCATTGAGGAACCTTTTCGCTTTTCTGGTGTGCGCGACAGGATTGACGCCCATCGCATCTGCAGCACTTTGCACCGCTTCGCAGCGATCAGTCACACAAATCTCACTCAGCAAGATTGAGTTCTGATTGACCATCCTGTGTATATCG
>JBAUVS010000201.1:0-3679 GCA_049583345.1 Woeseiaceae bacterium | reverse complement strand
ACGGCGAATTCGACGAGGTACTGGCAACGATGCTCCGGCCCATGTCGGACGCCCCGACCGATGCGGATCCGCTGGTCGCCGAACTCGAGCTGATCTGCCGCGAATTCGTCAAGGAGCGGATCATCGGGCCCGACGACAACCTGTTCGAAGTCGGCGTCAGCTCGCTGACGCTGACCGAGATCGTGCTCGCGGTCGACGAGCGCTACCCCGGCAAGTTCGACATCAGCGACGTCTTCGACCATCCGACGTTGCGCGACGTGGCCGCGTTCCTGCGGCAATGACCCGAAAGGAACGCGATCGATGACATACGCACGCATCACCGGCACGGGCAGCTATCTGCCCGAGAAAGTCCTGACCAACCACGATCTCGAGCAGATGATGGACACGTCGGACGCATGGATTCGCGAACGCACCGGCATCTGCCGCCGCCACATCGCGGCAGACGGGGAGACCTGCTCGGACATGTCGATGGCGGCGGCCTCGGCAGCGATCGAGATGGCCGGCATCGAGCCGACCGACATCGACCTGATCATCGTGGCCACCGTGACGCCCGACCAGGTGTTCCCGAGCACGGCGTGCATCATCCAGCGCCGGCTGGGCATCCACGGCTGCCCGGCGTTCGACATCCAGGCGGCCTGTTCGGGTTTCGTGTACGCGCTGGACCTGGCCAACCGGCTGATCGCGACCGGCGGCGCAAAGACCGCACTGGTCATCGGCAGCGAGATCCTCTCGCGGATCACGGACTGGCAGGACCGGGCCACGGCCGTGCTGTTCGGCGACGGGGCCGGCGCCGCGATCCTGCAGCCCGGCGACGAGCCGGGCATCCTCGCGACCTACATGCACTCGGATGGGCAGTACGCCGACCTCCTGCACGTCCCGCAGGGGATCGGCTCCGGCTACGACGCCTTGCGGGCCGGGGAGGCGTTCATCCAGATGAACGGCAACGCCGTGTTCCGCCGCGCGGTCGCGACGCTGGACTCGATCGCCCGTGAGACGCTGGCGGACAACGGCATCGGGAAACACGAGATCGACTGGCTCGTGCCGCACCAGGCGAACCTGCGGATCATCGCCGCGGCCGCGAAGAAGCTGGACCTGCCCATGGAGCGTGTCGTCGTGACGGTGGACGAGCAGGCCAACACGTCGAGCGCCTCGATCCCGCTGGCGCTGGATACCGCCGTCCGGGACGGACGCATCCAGCGCGGCCAGCTGCTGCTCTTCGAGGCATTCGGGGCCGGCTTCACGTGGGGCTCGGCGCTCGTAAGGTTCTGATTTTTTGATTTGAAATCACTCTAATAAACACAAATATCTATTTGATATTTAACTAATAACCGTTCTGCAAAAATTCCTGTTATGCTGTGCGCGGCCGTGCAAAGCGGCCGCAAGACAAAAAAAATAGCAGTCGTTACAACGATAAGAAAAACAACCTGAAGGGGATTCACCATGGGAATTGACAAGATCATCCGGCTTGTTGGCGTGCTGGTGGCGATCGTCGCCGGCGTGATGCACGGCTTTCCGTACAGCGACGTTCTCATCGCGCTGTTCGGCATCGTCGGTGCCTGGTTCATCGCCGATGATGACCGCATGCGTTTCCTGGTTGCGGCCGTCGCGCTGGGCGTCGCCTATGCAGGGCTGAATGCCATACCGGCGATCGGGCCATACATTACGGACGCGCTGCAGGGCGTCAGCCAGTTGTTCTACGCCGCGGCCGCCACGGTCGTCGTGCTCGGCATCGTCGACCGCGTGAAGCCGTAGGGCCGCCACCATCCTGAAAATCCGGCCGATCTGACATAAGTGCCTGAAAAGCCGGATTTTCGGGACGCCAGGTGTGACACGGTTCACAATTCGGGGCATCCCCTGTCTCTATACTGCGACAGATGAAGCTGTCGCAACGCGGCGACGGTACGAAGAGCCAGGTCCAATGGAAGAAAAAGTCATGGACGTCCCGCTGTCCGAATCGAGCGTCTCGCTGAAGCTCGAACTGATTCAGCGTCGCTGCAGCGAACTCATGGAATCGCCGGACGAGTTGGAGGGACTGTCGCTCGAAGAGCCCGCGGCCGACGTAGAGTCGAACGACCCGTACAACCGCCGTCGCGCCCTCTGAATCGGCTCCCGCGGGTTCCCCGCCGGAGTCTCCGCTTCCGCCTTGCAGCGCGCGGGCGTGCGCCGCCGTGTTGGTGTTAGGATTGCCCCCATCGCGAGGGAACACGGCAGGAGACACTGATGGCGGTCGATCTCACCCTGAACGGCAAGCCGGTTTCGCTCGACGTCGATCCGGACATGCCGCTGCTCTGGGCCATCCGGGACGTCGCGGGACTGACGGGGACCAAGTTTTCCTGCGGCAAGGCGCTGTGCGGCGCCTGTGTCGTGCACGTGGACGGCTCGCCGGTGCGCTCCTGTGTCTTCCGCGTCCGGTCGGCGGCCGGCCGCAAAGTCACCACCATCGAAGGCCTCTCCGAGGACGGCAATCACCCGGTCCAGCGGGCCTGGCGTGAGCTCAACGTGCCGCAATGCGGCTACTGCCAGTCCGGGCAGATCATGAGCGCGGCCGCCCTGCTGGATTCCAAGCCCGCCCCGACCGACGCCGACATCGACAATGCGATGAGCGGCAACCTCTGCCGCTGCGGGACCTATACGCGCATCCGCGAGGCGATCCACAAGGCCGCGGGGTACAAGTCATGAGCACGCTCGAACGCATCAGCCGGCGGGAATTCCTGCGCCAGACCGGCCGCGCGGGTGGCGGCCTCGTTTTCGCACTGACGATGACGGGCGCAGGCCGCCTGGCGTTTGCCGACGAGGCATCGACGCCGAGCGTTGCGCCGAACGTCTACGTCAACGTTCGCGATGACGACATCGTCGAGATCTATTGCCACCGGTCCGAGATGGGGCAGGGCATCCGCACCTGCCTGCCGCAGGTCATCGCCGACGAGCTGGATGCCCAGTGGGACCGGATCGAACTGATCCAGGCGCTCGGCGACGAGAAATACGGCGACCAGAACACCGACGGCTCGACCAGCATCCGGCGCCAGTTCGACATCCTGCGCAATGCCGGCGCCACGGCACGCGCGCTGCTGATCGCGGCCGCCGCGAAGACCTGGGGCGTGCCGGCGGCCGAGTGCATCACCCGTGAACAGACCGTGCGCCACGCGGCGAGCGGCCGTTCCGCCCGCTATGGCGAACTGGTCGAAGTCGCGGCCGGCCTCGACGTGCCGAGCGAGGTGCCGTTCAAGGATCCGGCCGACTACCGTTATATCGGCCACTCGATGGACCTCATCGACGGCTTCGATATGACGACCGGGAGGGCGCACTACGGCATCGACACGGTGCTGCCCGACATGCTGTATGCCTCGATCGAGCGCAGTCCGGCGCTCGGCGGCACCGTGAAGTCGCTCGACGACCAGGCGGCGCGGGCGATCGCCGGTGTCGTCGATGTCATCGAGCTGCCGCCGCCCACGTCGCCGCCGGTATTCAACCCGCTCGGCGGCGTCGCCGTGCTGGCCGGCAACACCTGGGCCGCCGAACGCGGCCGGGAGGCGCTCGAGATCCAGTGGGATCCGGGTCCGAACGCCGTCTACGATTCCACGAGTTACCGCGAGACGCTGACCGAGAGCGCACGCAACGGCGGCAAGCAGGTGCTGAACCGGGGCGACGTCGACACCGCGTTCGCCGGCGCGGCCCGGAC
>JBAUVS010000200.1:0-2422 GCA_049583345.1 Woeseiaceae bacterium | reverse complement strand
GACCAGGCGATTACGGCTGGTTCGGATCAGGCGATCACAGCCGGGTCTGGTCAGGCCATTACAGCGGGGTCGGGGCAAGCAATCACAGCGGGATCAGACCAGGCCATTACCGCAGGTTCAGCGAGGGCGATTACCGCCGGTTCAGAACAGGCAATTACAGCCGGGTCGGCTCGGGCGATTACTGCCGGATCTGGACAGGCAATCACGGCGGGTTCGGGCCAAGCAATTACCGCAGGATCTGATCAAGCGATCACGGCGGGTTCAGACCAGGCGATTACAGCGGGATCTGGCCAGGCGATTACTGCGGGTTCAGTTCGGGCAATTACCGCTGGTTCGGGCCAAGCCATAACTGCAGGTTCAGCTCGGGCGATTACCGCTGGTTCAGGACAGGCGATTACAGCCGGGTCCGCTCGCGCCATTACAGCCGGATCGGGACAGGCCATAACCGCGGGTTCTGCAAGAGCAATTACTGCTGGATCTGTGGCCCGTATGGACGAAAGCCCAGTACTACTTGCTGGACCAATTGAGGCGCTAGACCGGACCAATAGTGCGTTTATTTCCTTGGGCCAGAGAGTTTTGGTCGCGCGAGGGGATTTAGGGGCATTGCACGTTGGTGACTATGTTCAGGTTCGCGGGTCTATTGCTGGCGTAGGGCTTATTAACGCTGATGCGCTTTCCGTATCTGGGCAGCAATATATTCCAGGCGCGACCGAGGTATTCGTAACAGGCATTCCATCATCTGTGGATTACAGAACCGGTAGGGCCAGGATCGGAAACCTGACTGTCGACTACACGTCGTCCTTGGGAAGCGGTCGATTCCAGGGTATCGGTGCGGCGGTCACGGTGATCGGCATCCAGCCTGCGAGTGGCGGTGTGATGCTGTCTGACCGGGTATTCGACAAGTCGGATCTGTTCTTGAGGAATTGAGCTTTCCAGAGAGACGAACAATTTCGGAAAACGCTCGCTGAAGTTGGACAGGGACGTCAGTCTCTGCCGGAAGCTAAAAGAGAAAAGGCCGCGCAAGCGGCCTTTTCTTTGGAAAAAGAAGTCGGCGTCCCTGCCGACTTAGTTCTCGTATCAACCATAAGGGAGATGCGAGGGTTGGAGAAGCCGCCCCCGAGCGATTAGGGGCGACCTCGAAACGAATAGTAGATTTGTTGTCTTTGACCGGGTGTGATTCGCTTCACAGTTAAGACCGTCCAAACGAAAACGGGCGCCGTAAGGCGCCCGCGTTTCGACAATAATTCAGATTAAGTTAACTTATTGCGAAGCGTCGTAGTCGGCACGAAGTTTTTCGAGCCAGGCCTGAAATTTCGTCTGCTCGATATGTTGCTTCAATCCGTCGTGCACGCTTTCGAGTGTTGGCGGTTCGTTCTGGCGTGAGTCCTCGCGCAGGATCACGTGCCAGCCGAATTGCGTCTGCACGGGCTCGGGCGTGTAGTGGCCGTTCTCGAGTTTCTCGACGGCATCGGAGAACGGTTTGACCATCTGGTCGGGTGAGAACCATCCAAGCTCGCCGCCGTCGGATGCCGAGGCATCCTTGGAATTTGCCTTGGCCAGCTTCTGGAAGTCCGCGCCCTTGTCGAGCTGCGAGATCAGGTCCTGCGCGGCCGACTGCGTATCGACCAGGATGTGGCTGGCCTTGAACTGCAGTGGCGGAGCGTTTTGCAGCAGCGTCTGGTACTGGGCCTTGATCTCGTCCTCCGTCGGAGCGTGACTTTCGAAGAAGTCCTGCGCCACGGCCTGGGCGAGCACGCCCCGGGTCTGCAGTTCGATCTGCGCCTTCACCATATCGTTGTTGGCGAGTTCCTTGGCGCGCGGCTGTGTCGTGATGAGATAAATGTTCGTCAGCTCATCCAGCGCGCTCTGGCGTTCCTGGGTCGTGGCCTGCGCGGCAGGCTTTTTCGTGCGGCTCTGCACGTAGAGATCCAGCACCGAACTGTCGATGCCGACGCCGTTGACGGTGGCGACCGCCAGCGGGTCGGCTATTGACGACGTGCCGACGACTGCCACGAGACAGGCGACCAGTAAGAGGGATGCCCCGGCCTTGCCGGAACGGGAGGATATGGACATAGAGCGTTCCTCAGGTGGATGAATTGCGTGTCAGGAGCGCCGCCTCAGCGCTCGGACGGTGAAATTGCGTTGATGCGAAGTGCGTGAATGTCACTGGCCATGAAGGTCCCCAGAGCCTCGTATACCAGCCGGTGACGCTCGATCCGACTCAATCCGTTGAATTCCTTGGACACGATTGTAACCTCGAAGTGCCCCTTTCCCTCTCTGGCCCCGGCATGGCCGGCGTGCAGGTGGCTCTGATCCTTGACGAGGATATCGTCGGGGGCGAGTGCTGTGCGCAACCGGCGCTCGATCTCGGTGCAGCGGTCGGCCGTCACGGCAGCACCCGCTTGAAGGGTTTGACTACGGA
>JBAUVS010000199.1:0-2388 GCA_049583345.1 Woeseiaceae bacterium | reverse complement strand
AGGTCAGCCGGCCATGCCGGCCAGCTGCTCGAGGATGGTCGGCAGATAGGACGTCACGAGCGAGAGATGACCCTGATCGGCTTCCAGCCGGAGCTTTGCGCCCGGGATGTGTGCGGCCAGCCACTTGCCGTGCGCGCCGGGGACCATCTTGTCCTGTTGGCCCTGCCACACGGTGACCGGTACACGCATATCATCGAGGTCGAATCCCCACGGTTTGACGAACGCGAGATCGTCGTCGATCCAGCCTCCGAAACTCGAATGCAACGCCCAGCGGAACGCCTCGGCGACGTTGTCCGCGAATGCGTCCGTGAGCACCGCCTTGTCCGGCTCGGAAACTAGGCCGCCGAGCGAGTCGGCGACGGCTTCGCCGGTGACATTGTGGAAATCCGCGTAATTCGCGGCGAGAAACGCGGTCAGTGCCTTTTCGCCCTCGACGGCGGTCTCGAATTCCGTCACGTTCTCGGGTCCCATGCCGGCCAGGAAATCCAGGTCGCTCTGGCCCCACATGCCAACGCCGGCGAGCGTCGCCACGCCCTTGCAGCGGTCCTTCAGCAGCACCCCGCAGGCCAGCGCGTGCGGGCCGCCGCCGGACCAGCCGGTCGTGACGAACTTGTCGGCACCCAGGTGATCGAGGAGCAGTGCGGTATCGGCTGCCGCCTCGGCGACATTGCGCCCGGGCAGCCTCGTGGACGTGCCGTATCCCGGCCGGCTGTAGGCCACGACCCGCATGCCGGCCACGGCTGCGGCACCCTTCCAGGTCGAAAAGCCCAGTGCGGAGTACGGCGTGCCGTGGTGACAAACGAGCGGCAGCCCGTCGGCCGGGCCCGCGCTGAAGTACTCGATCCTGCGGCCATCCGGGGTCTCGAAGTGAGACAACCAGGCGCCTTCCAGGCCGGCCTCATCCTGCGCCAGGGCGCGCGTCGGTATCCTCGCCAGGACGCCGCCACCGGCTGCAGCCATCAACATCGATATCGCTTTGCGGCGCGTCACCATGATTCACCTCGTTTGCCAGTCCACCCTGTCGACACCCGGGTCTCACTCTCGGGCCAGCTCACGGCTCTGGCGGCGGGCCGGGCTCGAACGCGATCGACACCAGCCGCCAGGAATAGACATCGGGATGATCCGTGATCAATTTGGTATTCACGATCTCGCTGTAGTTACCCCGGATCCGCACCTCGAGCGTCGTGATGCGCTTGTCGCCGTCGGAGTTCTCGCCGACGAGCTGGATTTTGAGCAGGCCGGGTCCGGGCGCGTGCTCCACGCGACTGCTCAGCTCGAGCAGGCGCGGATTCGGGTAGTACGTCAGGCTACCGCGCAGGCAAACCTGCCGTTGCCCGTCGCAGAGTTCGGAATTGGGCGGAGTGACGTCCTCGGGTGTCCCGGCCAGGGATTCGGACACCGCCAGGACAAGCAGCAGGATGCCTGCCGACAATGTGGGTCGCATCGCCGACTACCCGCCTGCCGACCCCTGTTCGAGTCCCGCCGCGATCTTGCGGATTTCGTCCGCGCTGTGCTCTCCCCCCAGCGCGGTACCGGGTACCAGGTATTTACCCATCGCCAGCCCGCCGATGACGACGGGTTCGTAGCCCACTTCGCGAATCAGTTGCGAGGCAACGTCGAGTGCCTCGGCGTCGTCGCCCGCGATCGGCATGCCGACACGGCCGGGTTCCTTGTATGCCGCACCCATGCTGGCCGCCCCGATGGCATTGAACGCACGCACCAGGCGGGCGCCGGGCAGCAGTTCCGCCGATGCCAGGCCGGCGCCCTTCTCCCGTGCCCAGTTGGCGATGTCGCCGTCCCGTCCCGGGAAGGGGTTGCAGGTGTCGATGACTACCTTGCCCTTGATCAGGTCCGCCAGGTCCTTGCCGACGGTGGGCAGTGCACTGTACGGCACGGAGACCATCAGCACGTCGCCGAACGCGGCGGCTTCGCGCAGCGTGCCAGCGCTGGCACCGGCGCCGATGTCCGCGGCAAGGGACTTGTCGTGCTCGAGGTGGCGCGAGGAGAACATCACCTCGTGCCCGGCCCGGACCCAGGACGCACCGATCGCGCTGCCGACGTGGCCGGAGCCGATGATGCCGATCTTCAACTTGTCTGCCGCGCGCGTGGAAAACGGCAGCGTGGCGGCCGTCACGGCCGCCCCGGCGGCGAAAAGAAATCTGCGGCGATGCGGGTTCATGGCAACTCCTCGATCGAGCCATTGCACCGGAGAAGATACGCTTCGGAGGGGCAGCTCGCAAAAGCCGGCAGATTTCGCGGGCGCCGTAGGTACTATCCGAAAGCGCCGATCGCTCCAACTTCAAAGCAGTTCACAGACAACTCGGTCGCGCACGAGTACGCTCTATTTTTGGATTAACAAAACCCATGAAAGTCGTCATCCACAACTTC
>JBAUVS010000198.1:0-7923 GCA_049583345.1 Woeseiaceae bacterium | reverse complement strand
GTGGCAGCGGATCGCCCCCGCGGCCCGCGGCCTCGTGCCGGTTACGAACCCGGCCCGCGCGCTCGGGCTCGGGCTGCTGTGGGGTTTACTCCCCTGCGGCCTGGTTTACAGCGCATTGCTCATCGCGGCGACCGCGGCGACGCCGGGCGGCGGTGCCGCGGTGATGATCGTATTCGGCGCCGGCACCCTGCCGGCGATGGTATCGACCGGTCTGGGCGCGGCGCAGCTCTCGCGCCTGGCGAGGCGCCGCTATGCCCGCATCGGTCTCGGCCTCGTGATCTGCGTGCTGGGCATCCTGACGATGGCGATGCCGCTGGCCGGCCGGTTCACTACGACCCTGCATCAGCACCTGTAGGAGCGCTGCTTGCCAGCGCGACCGTCCGCGGCTTCAGGCCGTACCGACTTTCGTCTCCACCTCGACGCCGACTTCTTTCAGGAAACCGGTCGGCAGTATGCCGCCCGCGCAGACGATCACGCCGTCGTTGGGCAGTATCGTCGTCTCGCCGTCCTGATCGATGGCGACGGAATCCTCGCGGATCTCGCGTACCGTCGAACTCAACATCACGCGCATCCTGCCCGCGGCCGCGAGCTGCTCGACCCTGTCGCGGTTCTTCGCCTTCGCGCGCGAGAAGGCATCGGAACGGTACGAGAGCGTGACGGTCGTGCCCGCTTGATCCGCGATGCTGTGCGCCGCTTCCAGCGCACTGTCACCGCCGCCGACCACCAGCACGTGCCGACCGCGGTACTGCTCCGGGTCGATGAGGCGATAGACGACCTTCTCCAGTTCCTCGCCCGGCACGCCGAGCTGCCGCGGCGTCCCGCGCCGCCCGATCGTCAACAGCACGGCGCGCGTGGCGTAGCTCGCCTGGTCCGTCCTGACTTCGAAGCCCTTGCCGTCCGGTCGCCGAACGATGCCCGTGACGCGCTCCCTGTAACGGACCTTGAGGCCCGTCTTCGACTCGACGTTCTGCCAGAACTCGAGCAACTTTTCCTTGGTCGTCTCGGTGAACGTCATCTGGCCGACGATCGGCAATTCGGCGGGCCGCGTCATCACGAGCTTGCCGCGCGGAAAATGCGCGACCGTTCCGCCGAGCGTGTCCTGTTCCAGCGTCACGTAGCGGAGCCTGGCGCGGATCGCGGCGAGCGATGCCGCGAAACCGGCGGGGCCCGCGCCGACGATGACGACGTCGAAGCCATTACCGGACCCGATGCCGGGCAGCTTCTGAATCGATTCCAGCGCCTGGCGCCCCTGCTCGACCGCGTTCCGGATCAGGCCCATGCCGCCGAGCTCACCGGCGATGAACAGACCGGGCACATTGGTCTCGAAGTTGGGTTTGACCAGCGGGATATCCACGCCGCGCCGCTCGGTGCCGAACACGAGGCTGATCGCATCGACCGGACAGGCTCTCTGGCACGCACCGTGACCGATGCAGTTCGACGGGCCCACCAGCCAGGCCTTGCCGCGGATCATGCCGAGCACCGCGTGCGCTTCCTGCTCCGGGCATGCGTTGACGCACGACCGGCAGCCGACGCAACGGTTGATGTCGATCACCGGATGCAGACTCGGCGGCTCGGTCATGCTCGCCTCGAGCGCCTCTTCCGCGGCGAAAATCGCGGCCGTCTCGCGCCGCCGGCGCGCACGGAAATAGAGCACGAATATGATCGCGACCGGTACGGCATAAAGCGTCAGCAGGAGCGGATTCAATGCCATGTGCAATGTGTCTCAGTCAAAATTCTGAGGAAGCTCCGATTCATTGGAAAACGATTCGTCATTGCGAGCGAAGCGAAGCAATCCAGTGTTCGAGTTCAACGACCTGTGGATTGCCACGTCGCTTCGCTCCTCGCAATGACGAAGTAATCAGAGTTTCCTTATTCGATAGCAGGGTAAGACCGTAATCTCGCGGTAGTGAAAACCCGTAGTTCTCATTGCCGCCGCCTCCCGATTTTCCGTTGCCAGATTGCGACATATAGACCTCGTCACAGAATTGCGAGAAAGTTGTCAGCGTCGGCTTGAATTCAATTTACCATTCATCAGGTGTTGCGGCTCTCGCGGCAACACTAATTGACCGCAAGTCGATAAACAATGAACTGCGTACCATTCGCTTGGGCGGCGAGGTACGCCGGTTCGACCCGGATGTCGGCAGATTGCGACAATTTCGATGGAACCTTTTGTCGTGACCAACCGTGTATTCAAAAGAAAATCCGCCCTCGAGGGACTCGAATGAAGCCGTTGTACACAGGGGCCGCCTTCACGCTGGCGGTGGTCGGGATCGGACTGGCCATCGCACTGGGCACACGCGGCTCCGCCGAAGCACCGCCCGGCGCTCATCCCGCCATGGCGGAGGCACCCGCCATGTCCGGCACAGCCGCCATGTCCGAAACGTCCGCCGGGTCGACATCCGCGGACGGCAAGGTGCCGTCCGTGGCCACCATGGTGGTCGGCCTGGAGGATCGGCTGGCGAAACAGCCCGATGACGGCAAAGGCTGGCTGCTGCTGGCCAAGTCTTACGATTTCCTCGGCAGGAAAGAAGACGCTCGCGCGGCTTACAAGAAAGCCGATGCGCTCGGCAACGGCGACGCCGCCCTTGCCGCCAAGCTGTTCGGCGTGGAGCCCGCGCAATGAACGAGGCTGCCATCGATCGACGGCAAGCATACGCACAGCAAGCGGAGCAGGCCAAACCCGCGCGCCGGCGTAAAGCGGCGAGCACGCTGCAATGGTATACGCTGCTCGCCGCACTGATTGTCCTCGGCTGGCTCTTGCGTGACTACGGGCTGGTCAGTCCCGAACAGGGCGTGGGTTACTGGCTCGGCATCGTCGGTGGATCGCTGATGCTCATCCTGCTCCTGTATCCGATGCGCAAACGAATACGGGCACTGAACGTGATGGGCCCGACCAAGCACTGGTTCCGCCTGCACATGATCCTCGGTCTGGCCGGACCCTTATTGATAATCTATCACTGTAATTATCGCCTGGGTTCTTTCAACAGCCGGGTGGCGCTCTACTGCATGTTGCTCGTCGCCGGCAGCGGCATCATCGGGCGGCACTTCTACGCGGGCATCCATCGCGGACTATACGGTCGCCGGACGAATCTGCAGGAATTGCAGGCCGAGCTGGCCTCGTCGATCGACAAGAGTCACGGCCTCGCCCGGCTCATGCCGAAGCTCGTGGCAAGGCTCGAAAGGCATGCCGCGGAGCTGCTCGGCAACCGGGTCACGCAGTCCGTCGGCCTCGGCCGCAGCCTGCGCTGGACCTTCACACACCAATTCGTCCGGCTTTCGCTGTGGCTGACGGCGCGCCGCGAACTGCGGGCGGCCGCCGCGGCGTCCGAGGCCGTCGCACGCGACCAGGCGCGCCTGCGCCGCGCGTCCGCGAAATACATCCGGGACTACACTTATCTCACGGGACGTGTCGCACAGTTCTCCCTGTATGAAAGGCTGTTCGCGCTGTGGCACGTCTTTCACCTGCCGATCTTCCTGATGATGGTCATCTCGGCCATCGTCCACGTCCTCGCCGTACACATGTACTGATCGGTGAGATCGGCGGAGGCATGGCAAATCGGCATTGGATCTTCGGAATCGTGATGGCAGCTTCACTCCTGATCACAACTTCGGCCCATGCGCAGATCAAGACCCTGATCATGCCGGGTCAGGTCATCGAGGGCCATGCGGATATCGAACAGGACTGCGACAAGTGTCATCAGAAGTTCGCGCGAGGCAAGCAGCGCGTACTGTGCCTCGATTGTCACGACGACGTCGCCGACGACATCAAGGCTCATACCGGCTTCCACGGTCTGTTCGACAAGGCCCGCGAAGACCCGTGTGCGTCATGCCATACCGATCACGAGGGGCGCAACGCGGACATCGTGCAACTGAAACAGAATTCCTTCGATCACACGCTGACGGACTACCCGCTGCTGGGCGAGCACAAGAAGGCCAAGTGCGCTTCGTGTCACGAGTCCGGCAAGAAATACCGCGAGGCACCGAGCGGCTGCGCGGACTGCCATACCGACGACGACGTGCATAAGGGCTCGCTCGGTGCGACCTGCGGCGACTGCCATGCGCCCACCGGCTGGAAGGACGTGACATTCGATCACGACGACACGGGGTATCCGCTGATCGGCAAGCATCTGCAGACGGCCTGTCTCGACTGCCATGCCGACCAGACTTTCCAGGATACCCCGACGGACTGTTACAGCTGTCATGCGAAAGACGACGCGCACAACGGCAAGAGCGGTCAGCAGTGCGGCGACTGCCACAGCCCGACCGGCTGGAAAGACACCCTGTTCGATCACGCGCGCGATACCCGCTTCCCGCTCGAGGGCAAACACGCGGATTTGACCTGCGGTGACTGTCACAGCGAAGACCCTTTTGCCGATCAGCTCGAGATCGCCTGCGTCTCCTGCCACCAGGACGACGACAAGCACGAGGGCCGTTTCGGGGGAACCTGCGAGACCTGCCACGCCAGCGACGCCTGGGACCACATCATCTTCAATCACGACACCGACACGGATTACGCCCTGCACGGCGCCCACAAGGCCATCGAATGCGAGGCGTGTCACGTCGAGCCGATCTACGAAGTGGCACTCAACACCGGCTGCAACGATTGCCACCAGGACGACGACCCGCACAAAGGCACGCAAGGGACCGCCTGCCAGGAATGCCACAACGAGACCGACTGGAAGCAGGACGTCCTCTTCGATCACGGCCTGACCGGCTTCCCGCTGCTGGGCGCTCACAAAGAAGCGGCGTGCGAGGACTGTCACGAGACCAAGGTCTACCAGGACGCGCCGACCGCGTGCGTCGACTGCCACCGGGACGACGACCCCCATGAGGGTCGCTTCGACGACGACTGCGCCGCCTGTCACAACCCGGTCGACTGGAAGCAATGGCGCTTCGATCACGACACGCAGACGGATTTCCCGTTGCTCGGCGCGCACGCCACGGTGGCCTGCAACGATTGCCACCGGCAGCCCCTGAGCGCACACGCAAAACTCGGCGATCGCTGCGGCGATTGTCATCGCGCCGACGACGTACACGACGGCGAATTCGGCTTCGACTGCGGTCGCTGCCATTCGTCAGACTCATTCACGGACGTGAGGGTGATCCAATGATGAACACCTTGCGGAAGCTATTGATCCTGTCGCTGTTCCTGATTCCCGCGGCACGCGCTCAGGCACCGTTCGACCACTTCAGCACCGGTTTCGACCTGGACGGCGCTCACGCCAATGTCTCCTGCGACCGATGTCACGCCAACGGCACGTTCCAGGGCACACCCGTCGACTGCGTCGGCTGCCATTCGCAGTACGGTAGCGTGCTCGCCACCGCCAAGCCGATGAACCACATGTCTTCGTCGGATACCTGCGACGATTGCCATACGACGTCGGCATGGATGCCGGTTTCGTTCGTGGACCATACCGACGTCACGGGCAGCTGCGGCTCCTGTCACAACGGCGTGCAGGCTGCCGGCAAACCGCCCAATCACATGCCGACCAGCGATCAGTGCGACGACTGCCACACCACGACGACCTGGCAGACCGGAGTTTTCGATCATGCGGGCGTGACCGATAATTGCTTCTCCTGTCACAACGGCAGCACCGCGACAGGCAAGAACCCCGACCACATCCAGACTACCAATGTCTGCGAAGCCTGCCATACGCCGGCCGCGTGGGCGCCGGCATTCCAGGTCCAGCACATGCACGTGCTCGGCACCTGCGTGTCCTGTCACAACGGCACCACGGCGGAAGGCAAGAACCCCACTCACATCCAGTCGGCCGATACCTGCGACGACTGCCACTCGACCGTCGCCTGGACGCCGGCGAACTTCGACCATGCGAACGTCACCGGCGACTGCGTGAGCTGCCACAACGGCGTTACCGCAACGGGCAAGGATCCGACACACATCTCCACCACGGACCAGTGCCAGGATTGCCATACCCGGAACGCGTGGACCCCGACGACCCAGGTCGATCACACGCAGGTCATGGGCACCTGCGTGTCCTGCCATGACGGCACGGTCGCGTCCGGCAAGACGCCCGACCACATCCCGGCCGGCGACAACTGCGACGACTGTCACACGACCGTCGCCTGGGTACCGGCCAATTTCGATCACGCGAACATCACCACCAATTGCGCCAGCTGCCACGACGGCGTCAGCGCGACCGGCAAGAATGCGACGCACATCCAGACCACCAACGCCTGCGAGGATTGCCACAACAATCTCGTGTGGAGCCCGGCGGATACCGTCGATCATTCGCAGGTCATCGGCGTCTGTTCGT
The DNA here is from genome assembly GCA_049583345.1 of Woeseiaceae bacterium. Classification (GTDB taxonomy): domain Bacteria; phylum Pseudomonadota; class Gammaproteobacteria; order Steroidobacterales; family Woeseiaceae; genus UBA1847. The sequence goes on along the minus strand of JBAUVS010000198.1, from coordinate 1,648 downwards.
CCTGCCACAACGGACTTACCGCCACCGGCAAGCCCGTGGATCATATTCCGAGCGGTGACAACTGCCAGGATTGCCACACGACGATGGCCTGGGTGCCCGCCAACTTCGACCACGCCAATATCACCGGCAACTGCGTCTCCTGTCACAACGGCGTGGACGCCACGGGCAAGAGCCAGACACACATCGCGACGACCGACGTCTGTGCGGATTGCCACAACAACGTGACCTGGACGCCGGCCGACCAGGTCGATCACACGCAGGTCCTGGGGACCTGCGTCTCCTGCCACAACGGCACGGTCGCGGACGGCAAGGATGCGGGCCACATCGCCAGCGGCGACAACTGCGACGACTGCCACACGACGATGGCCTGGGTGCCCGCCAATTTCGACCACGCCAACATCACGGGCAACTGCGCCTCCTGCCACAACGGCGTCGACGCCACGGGCAAGAACCAGACGCATATCAGTACGACGGATGTCTGCGAGGATTGCCACAACAACGTGACCTGGACACCCGCCGACCAGGTCGACCATACACAGGTCGTCGGCACCTGCGCCTCCTGTCACAACGGCACGATCGCGCAGGGCAAGAATCCGGACCACATCACCAGCGGCGACAACTGCGACGATTGCCATACGACCGTGGCCTGGGTCCCGGCCACTTTCGACCATGCGACGATCACCAGCAACTGCGCGAGCTGCCACAACGGCGTCAACGCCACCGGCAAAAACCCCGAACACGCCCAGACGACCAACGTCTGCGAGGCCTGTCATTCGACGACGACCTGGAGTCCGGTGATCACCGTCGACCACGCACAGGTGATCGGCACCTGCGCATCCTGCCACGACGGCATCCTCGCGACCGGCAAAAACGCGGGACATTTCCAGACCCAGCAGGACTGTAACGTCTGCCACGAACCGAGCGGCTGGACCCCCAGCACGTTCATGCACACGGGCCTCAGCTTCGAGCCGCTCGATCATCGCGGCAACCTCGCCTGCACGCGCTGCCACCAGTCCAACAGCGAGGTCGTCAACTGGCCGACACCCGCGTATGCGCCCGACTGCGCCGGATGTCACGCGAACGACTACAGGTCCGGCGTCAGCCGTCACAGCGGCCTCAGCAACGACAGGAACTGCGGAAGGTGCCACAGCATTCGCGACAGGAGTTGGGATTGAAGCGCTCCTTCCGGACCTTGGTGATCGCGCTGCTTATGCCCGCATACGGCCTCGCCGCGCCGGGATTCATCGCGGGCAGCTTCGTCGACAGTGACGGCCACACGGCGCGGCTGTCGGTGCAGTTCCGCTGCGGCGTGGAACTGGTCAGTCACGAGCCGGATGGCCATGGCGACAGCCTGCGTATCCGGCTCGAGGCCACCAGCATCTGCAGCGGCGTGTCGCCGGGCATCGCCTCGAACCGCGAACAATACCGGCCGATCGGCGCGGACGATGCCAAGCTCGTGAGCATGGAGTACGACGGCGACTCGCCGACCGGGCAGATCCTGCGCCTCGATTTCAGCCAGGACGTCCGCTTCGACTCGGTGCGCGCGCAGAACGACAATACGATCCTCATCCTGGTCTCGCTGGATTCGGCCGCCGCGGCGGCTCCGGCAGCGCCGACCGCGCCAGGCTCCACCGCCCGGCTCGTCCGC
>JBAUVS010000197.1:0-16063 GCA_049583345.1 Woeseiaceae bacterium | reverse complement strand
TATCCCAGCGCAACCTCGGCCTGGCGCAGGACGCACTCGACAACATGGTGATCCGGGCGCCGTTCGGCGGCATGGTCGTGTCGAAGAACGCCCAGCCGGGCGAAATGATCTCGCCGGTCTCGGCCGGCGGCGGCTTCACGCGCACCGGCATCTGCACGATCGTCGACATGGACTCGCTCGAGATCGAAGTCGACGTCAACGAGGCTTATATCCAGCGCGTCGTCCCCGGGCAGCGCGTGTCCGCGACCCTCGACGCCTATCCGGACTGGCAGATCCCGGCGGAGGTCATCGCGATCGTGCCGACGGCGGATCGCCAGAAGGCGACGGTGCGGGTCCGCATCGGTTTCCTGGAGCGCGACGACCGCGTGTTGCGCGACATGGGCGTGAAGGTCGCGTTCCTTGGCAGCGACGCGCCCGAACCAGCGCAGAAGGTGCCGGCCGGCGTACTGATCCCGCGCGAAGCACTGCGAAGCGATTCCGATGGGGATTTCGTCTGGCGCGTCGACGATGGCAGGGCTGAGCGCCGCGGCGTCGAGGTTACCGGCGACAAGACGCGCGACCGGGTCCTTGTAACAAAAGGGCTCGTCGCAGGTGATACAGTCGTACGCTCGTCCGCGGCCGAGCTGCGGGCGGGCCAGAAGATCAAGACCAAATGATGGGGCATCGAGATGACCGAAGCACTGGCTGAACTCCGCGGCGTGAGCCGCACATACCAGAAGGGTAAGGAAAGGGTCGAAGTTCTCCAGAACCTGGATCTCGTGATCCCGCGGGGTGATTTCCTGGTGATCATGGGGCCGTCGGGTTCCGGCAAGACCACGCTGCTCAACCTGCTCGGCGGTCTCGACCGCCCGTCGTCCGGGACCGTGACCGTCGATGGCGCCGAGATCTCGACGATGTCCAACAATCAGTTGTCCAGGTGGCGCTCGACACACGTCGGTTTCGTATTCCAGTTCTACAATCTGCTGCCGGTGCTGACCGCGCAGAAGAACGTCGAACTGCCGTTGCTGCTCACGCGATTCGGCGCCAGGGAACGGGCCCAGCGCGCGGCCCTGGCACTGGACATCGTGGGCCTCGCCGACCGGGCGAAACACCTGCCGCGGGAGCTGTCCGGCGGTCAGGAGCAGCGTGTCGCCATCGCGCGCGCCATCGTTTCGGATCCGACGCTGCTGTTGTGCGACGAGCCGACCGGCGACCTGGACCGCGACACCGCAGACGAGATACTGAAGCTGCTGCAGATCCTGAATCGCGAGCACGGCAAGACCATCGTCATGGTGACGCACGACGCGCGTGCGGCAAGCTTTGCTGCGCGCATACTGCACGTCGACAAGGGCAAGCTCGAGGAGCGCGAGGCGGCGTGAAATACTTCGGCCTGATCTGGAAGAATGCCTGGCGGAAGAAAGTCCGGACCGCGCTGACGATCCTGTCCATACTCGTCGCGTTCCTGCTGTACTTTCTCCTGAACGCCGTCGGTCAGGCGCTGACCGGCGGCGTCGATCTGGCGACGGCAAAACGCCTGATCGTGATCGACAAGATTTCGCTGATCAACCCGTTGCCCTATGCCTACCTCAACAAGATCGCCGCGATCCCCGGCGTCGAGAAGGTGACGCTCTCGACCTGGTTCGGTGGCTTCTACCAGGATCCGAAGCAGCAGTTCGCACAGTTTCCCATCGATCCGGACACGTATTTCGACGTCTACCGCGAGCTGCAGGTACCGCCGGACGAGCTGGAAGCGTTCCGTAACAATCGCACGGGCGCACTCGCGAGCCAGCCGCTCGCCGACCGCTACGGCTGGAAAGTCGGTGACCGTATCCCGATCCAGACCACGATCTGGACGCAGAAAAGCGGGGGCCAGACCTGGGAATTCGACCTCGAAGGCATCTTCACCAGCAGCAATGAGCGGACACTGGGGCCCTTGTTGCTGTTCCATTACGACTACTTCGACGAGGCGCGCGCATTCGGCAACGGCACGGTCGGCTGGTACGTCCTGACCGTCGCGGACGACGCGGATCCGGTCGAGATTGCGCACACGATCGACGACCAGTTCGCGAATTCGCCGAACGAGACCAAGACCAGCACCGAACAGGATTTCGCCGCGTCGTTCATCCGGCAGTTCGCCAACATCGGGTTGATCGTGCGGATGATCCTCGGCGCCGTGTTCTTCACCCTGCTGCTCGTCGCCGGCAACACGATGGCGCAGTCGGTGCGCGAGCGCATCGGCGAGCTCGCCGTACTCAAGACCGTCGGTTTCCGGGACGGCATCGTACTCGGCATAGTCCTTGCCGAATCCGTGCTGATCATGGTGATCGGGGGGGCGCTGGGTATGGCCCTCGGCTGGGTCGTCGCGCAGGGAGTCAACCAGGCTGTCGCCGGCAGTTTCCCGGACCTGTACGTTACCGGGACGGCATTCGCGGTCGGGCTGGGCATCATGGCGGGCGCGGGAGTGGTGGTCGGAATATTCCCCGCCATGCAGGCGATGCGGCTTTCCATCGTCGATGCGCTGGCCCGGGGCTGAACGACATGCGAGCCATCAACCAGATCGTCGCCGTCACCTGGCTCAATATCCTCAACCTGCCGAAGCGGGTCGCCAGCTCGATCGTTTCGATCGTCGGCGTCCTCGCCGTCGTGCTGGTGTTCGCGGCCGTGCTGTCGATGGCGAAGGGATTCGAGCGCACGATGGTCGCGGCCGGATCGGACCACACCGCGATCGTCCTGCGCAGCGGCGCGACCGCTGAACTCAACAGCGGCTTCTCGTACGAGCAGACGCAGATCATCGCCAACGCACCGGGTGTCGCGAAAGACGGCGACCGGCCGCTCGCATCCGCCGAACTCTATGTCGTCGTCGACATGAAGAAGAAGTCGAACGGTGTGGATGCAAACGTCCCGCTCCGCGGAGTGCAGCCCGCCGCGCTCGATGTCCGCGACAACGTGAGACTCGTCGAAGGGCGGATGTTCGAAACGGGCAAGAACGAGATGGTCGTCGGAAGGGCGGCATCGGAGGAATTCCAGGGACTCCGGCTCGGCGACACGGTGCACCTTGCGCGCGTCGATTGGACCGTGGTGGGAATCTTCGATGCCGGCGGCAGTGTCTCCGAGTCGGAGATCTGGATCGACGACCGGGTACTGCAGGACGTCTACCGTCGCGGTAACAGCTACCAGTCCGTGCGTGTGAAGCTGGATACTCCGGACAGCCTGGAGACGCTGGAGAAGGCTCTCGCCGACGACCCGCGAGTCGACGTCGACGTGTTGAGCGAAAAGGAGTATTACTCGACGCAGGCCGAACCCCTGTCGAAATTCATCCGAACCCTCGGCTACCCGATCACTATCCTGATGGCGATCGGCGCGGTATTCGGCGCGCTGAACTCGATGTATTCGTCGGTATCGGCGCGCGGCAAGGAGATCGCGACGCTCAGGGCGCTCGGTTTCGGGCCATCCGCGGTGCTCTTGTCGACGATCGTCGAATCGACCCTGCTCGCACTCGTCGGCGGCATCATCGGCGGCGCGATCGCATATGTCGTTTTCAACGGGCTGCGCGTCTCGACCCTGAACGGCGGCAATTTCAGCCAGGTCGTGTTCAATTTCGCGGTGACGCCCGACCTGATCCTGCAGGGGCTCGTCGCCGCGCTGATCATCGGACTCGTCGGCGGATTCCTGCCTGCGGTGCGTGCGGCGCGACTGCCGGTCGCACAGGCGCTGCGGGAACTCTGAGACACCGCGCGGGCCGGGCAGCTTAGACGAAAAGCTTATATAGCGGCGGGCCGCGGTGGGGACGGCAGCGCCACGGAACCCGCCATGCCAACCAAATCGCGCGTTCGTGCATCTGAAGAACATGGGTTTCCCGGCGGGGACCGGGGTGCACGCGTGCCCCGCGCCGAGAACATTGGCTGAATTTCCCGTCTAAACGAGAGTCAGGCTTCGACGCGAGCGCAGGACGGGGGCGCGGAGCCACATGGGGGTCACGATGAAGAAGAAGACCTGGATCGCCATCGCGGGCGTGGTCATTGCGGCAGCCGCCGGCGCGGTCATCCTTGCGAACGGGGGTGAAGAACTCACCGAGGTGCAGACCGCCAGGGTCTCTCGGGAGACGATCGTACAGAAGGTCAACGCGACCGGCCGCATCCAGCCCAAGACACAGGTCAGGATCAGCGCCGACGTGAGCGGCAAGATCATCGCCCTGCACGTCGAGGAGGGCGAGTGGGTCGACAAGGGCAAACTGCTCGTCGAGCTGGACAACGAGCGCTACCTCGCCGCCGTCGAGAGTGCCGAAGCCAATGTCCGCTCGGCGCAGGCGGATGCAAAACTCGTCGAGCAGAACATGCGCAAGGCGGAAAAGGACTACGACAGGGCCAAGGATGTCGTAGCGCGCAAGCTCGAGTCGCAGTCCGTGCTGGACACGACCGAAGCGGCCTATCGGGTCGAGGTGGCGCGCTATGCGTCGGCTCTCGAACAGGTGGAAAACGCCAGGGCGACCCTGAAACAGGCGAACGACAGCCTGTCGAAGACGAAGATCTACGCCCCGATGTCGGGGACCATTTCTGATCTGGACAAGGAAGAGGGCGAAATTGCGATCGGGTCGCAGTTCCAGGAGGACCTGATCATGATCGTCGCCGACCTGACCGAGATGGAGGCCCAGGTCAACGTCGACGAAAACGACATCGTGAACGTCAAAGTCGGCCAGGATGCCGAGATTCGCGTGGACGCCCTGTTCGGCAAGACCCTGCACGGCAAGGTCTATGAGATCGCGAATACGGCGAATACGCAGGAGCCCGGGACGACGAACCAGAAGACCGAATTCGAAGTGAAGATCTCGATCGACGACGAGAGGGCGGATCTCCGCCCGGGTATGACCGCGAGTTCCGATATCAGCACGAAGACCAAGGAGGGTGTCGTCGGCGTGCCGCTGCAGAGTGTCGCGGTCCGCACCGTCGACCAGCTCACGCTCGAAGGCGAAGACGTCGCCGAAGCGGAAAAGCGATTCACCGCGGACACCGACGGGTTCGTCGAGATCGTCTTCATCCTGGGAGACGAAGACAAGGTCACCGCGCGACAGGTCGAGACCGGAATTCAGAGCGACGACATGATCGAGATCGTTTCGGGTGTCGATGAAGGGGAGACCGTGATTACGGGCAGCTATCGTGCCATCTCGTCCGATCTCTCGAACGGAGAGAAGGTTGTCGTCAACAACGAAAAGAAGGGCCGCACTGAAGACGTCTGAGCAGCGGGGGTGAGGCCGATGGGTATACACGAGGGGGATTCCGGTGTACTCGAGCTGCGTGACGTCGTGCGGACTTACCAGCTCGGTGCCGAACGGGTACACGCATTGCGTGGCATCTCGCTCGATATCGCGGACAACGAATACGTCGCGATCATGGGGCCTTCGGGATCCGGCAAGTCGACCCTGATGAACATCATCGGTTGCCTGGACGTACCGACGAGCGGCACGTATTCGCTCGGAGGAGAACCCGTCGCGAGCAAGGACGAATCGGAACTGGCCGAGATCCGCAATCGCATGATCGGTTTCGTCTTTCAGACGTTCAACCTCATCCCGCGCGCCGATATCCTGCACAACGTCGAACTTCCGCTGATCTACGGCGGCATCGGCAGGGTCGAACGGCTGGAACGTGCCCGCAGCGCCCTTGACAAGGTGGGCCTGGCGGAGCGGATGAGGCACCGGCCGAACGAACTGTCCGGCGGCCAGCGCCAGCGAGTCGCGATCGCGCGGGCGCTGGTTTTCGAGCCGTCGATCATCCTGGCGGATGAACCGACGGGCAATCTCGACAGCAAGACGGGTGCGGAGATCATGAGCTTGTTCGACGAACTGCACGCGTCGGGGCAGACCATCATCCTCGTCACCCACGAGGATATGATCGCAAGCCATGCCGCGAGGACGATCCGGCTCCGCGACGGGAGGATCGAGAGCGACGTCGCTGCCCCGGTTCGAAATCCTCCGCCTGGCGCGGAGCTTGCGGATCCGGCGGTGCACGGTATCCGCAGCGGCGGCGCGGCATGAACCTGTTTATCGACGCCCGTGAATCGCTGAAGATCGCGCTCGGTGCGATCGCGGCGAACAAGGCCCGGGGCGTGTTGACGACACTCGGCATCATCATCGGGATCGTCGCGGTCACCACGACGATGACGGCATTCAACGGCATGCAGTCGGCGTTCCGGCAGGGCGCCGGCGCGGTCGGCGCCGACGCGATCTACGTCTCCCGCATGCCGTGGATCGTCATGAACGACTTCTTCCAGTACCGCAACCGTCCGAACCTCGATCTCGATGAAGCGCAGCGCCTGAGGAAGGCTTTCGAGGGGCGGGCGATCGTCAATCCGACCATGAACACGCAGCGCGACCTGAAGTATCGGTCCAACGTCATGGACGGGGTCGTCGTCATCGGCACGACGGACAAGCTGCCCATCATCACCAATCGCATGCCGGAGGCCGGCCGCTTCCTGATGGACTTCGACGTCCGCTACCGGAAACACGTGGCGATCATCGGCAGGGAAGTGGCCGACGGCCTGTTCGGCGCCGCAAGCCCGATCAACAAGGAGATCAACATCGGACAGTACCTGTTCCGCGTGGCCGGCGTCATGGAGGAACAGGGCGGGACCACGATGGGCGGACCGGATTTCGACCGCCAGGTTTTCGTGCCCATCACGACCTTCGTCAAGGCCTTCGGCGGCCGGCGGTTCAGCGACGTCGACATCGCCGTGAAGTCGCCGACGATGGCGTCGCTCGACGACCTCGAATACGAGGTCATCGGCGAGATGCGCAAGATCCGCAAGCTGCGGCCCGCCGAACCCGACAACTTTTCCATCAACAAGCTCGATTCGCTGCTCGGGGCGTTCAACAACGTCGTCGGTGCGGTCCTCGGCATCGGCTTGCTGGTAACCAGCATCGCGTTGTTCGTCGGCGGCATCGGTGTCATGAATATCATGTTCGTGTCGGTGACCGAGCGCACGCGCGAGATCGGTATCCGCAAGGCGATCGGCGCGAAGCGCCGCAGCATTTTGCTGCAATTCCTGTTCGAGTCCGCGGCGATCTGCCTGCTCGGCGGCCTGATCGGGATCGGCATCGCCGCCGTCCTGACTGTCGCGATCAACTCGAGCGGCCTGATGCCGGCGAGCCTTTCGCCCGGAATCATGGTGGTGGCGATCGCCGTTGCGACCGCGGTCGGCGTGTTCGCCGGACTGGTACCCGCCTGGAAAGGCGCGAAACTCGATCCTGTCGAGGCCCTGAGATACGAGTAGCGGAGGCAACGATGAGGAATCTCGACACCGTACTGATGTCTCTGCAGGCGATCCGCACCAACAAGCTGCGCTCATCCCTGACGCTGGTCGGGATCGTGCTGGGCGTCGCGTCGATCATCGCCGTCATGACCGGGATCTCGGTGATCCAGGGCACGATGGAGAAAGAGATGAGCGTGCTGGGCGCGCAGACATTCCAGATCCAGAAATGGCCGTCCGGGTTCTCGAGTCCCGAGGAGCGACGCAAGGCCATGAGCTGGCCGCCCATCACGCTCGAGGATGCGCAGGCCATACGCGATCACGTCGATGCCGTGGACATCGTGGGCGCAGAGATCTGGGACTTCGGTTTCAAGGCCGCGTACCGCGGCAACGAAACGAACGACAACATCTCGATCTGCGGCGGAACGCCCGAGTACCCCCAGAACAACACGCATTACATCGGCCGGGGTCGCAATATCTCGCAGATGGATGTGCACGCCGGACGCAAGGTGATCGTCATCGGATACGCGATCGCGCAGCGCCTGTTCCCGTTCGTCGATCCCGTCGGCCGGAAGATGCGCCTCGACGGCCGTGAATACTCGATCATCGGCGTCTTCGACGAGAAGAAATCCGCGTTCAACTCCTCGTACGACAGTTATGTGCTGATGCCGGTCACGACGTTCCTGAACACCTACGGCATGACGGGCCGGGACGGTTTCCCGCGTTCCGTCAACATCACCGTGCACGCCAGGACACCGGAACTGATCGACGACGCCGTCGCCGAGACGCGGGCGGTCCTGCGCCGGGAGCGCGGCGTCAAGCGCGGCGAGGAAGACAACTTCGAGTACTTCAATTCCGCCAGCATGATCCGCGAATTCAACCAGATCACGGCCGGCGTGAAGCTCGGCGCCTTCGTCATCGGAATCATCGCGCTGCTCGTGGCCGGGATCGGCATCATGAACATCATGCTGGTGTCGGTCACCGAGCGCACCAAGGAGATCGGCATCCGCAAGTCGCTCGGCGCCAAGCCGAAGTTCATCCTGCGCCAGTTCCTCCTCGAGGCGATCGTCCTGTGCAACCTGGGCGGGATCATCGGCGTCCTGCTCGGATTCGGGATCGGCAACGCCATGGTCAAGCTCGGGATGTCGAGTTCGTTCGAAGCCACCGTGCCGGTCGCATGGGCGGTGATCGGCCTGCTGTTCTGCACGGCCGTCGGCGTCCTGTTCGGCATGCTGCCGGCGGTCAAGGCATCGCGGCTGAACCCCATCGACGCACTACGCTACGAATAGTCGCGCGGCTGCCGGGGTCTCGGACCGGGACGTCTGAGGACATAATGCGGCGGTGTGTTGCTTTCACGCCACAAAAATGGCTCAAAAGCCCGACAGCGTTGAATCTCTGAGTGAACTGACTGTTGGTTTTTTGCCAGCGGGGTTTTCTTTGCCGGTGGCTTGGACTAGAATCCGGTCAAATTCGTTCAGGGGGGCAGCGGTTGCCGCGGGAATTCTCGTGGCGCTGGTGCTAAGTCAGGAATTCAGCATAAGGGAAAAGACATGTCAGCCCCAATCAAATCGAAGCACGACTCTTTTGCGGTTCGCCGCGCGGCCCTGGCCGCGTTGAGCGTCGCCGCTCTCGGCATGTGCCTGCCGATGTCGGCGGCACTCGCGCAACAAGATCAAAATGCCGCAACGCAAGACCAGCAGAGCCAGGCCAAACAGAAAGAAGTCCTGGAAGAAATCGTAGTCACGGGCTCGATTATCAAGCGTGCCGAAGTCGCGACGGCATCGCCGGTCACGGTTCTGACGGCAGAGCAACTCGATATCCGCGGTATCAACACGGTGGCGGACGCGATTCAACTCCTGCCCGCGAACAACGCCGGCACGATGAATGCCTCGTGGTCCAGCTTCGGTTTTGCGACGGGCGCGACGGCGGTATCGCTGCGTGGCCTGACCACCTCGTCAAGCCTGACCGTTTTCGATGGCCTGCGCATGGCACCGTATCCGCTGGGCGACGACGGTCGTCGTAACTTCGTCGACGTGGGTACCATGCCGGACTCCATTGTCGAACGGATCGAAGTCCTGAAGGACGGCGCCTCCGCGACCTATGGTGCCGATGCCATCGCCGGCGTGGTCAATGTGATTACCAAGAAAGAGATCACCGGCCTGCATTTCAATGGTTCGGGCGGTGTCTCGCAGGAAAGCGACGGCAACGAGTATCGCGGGGATCTCACCTGGGGTACGGGCGAACTGGACTCCGATGGCTGGAACGTCTATGCGAACGTCGAGTACCAGCAGGAAGACGCTATCGCCGCAGGCGATCGGCCGAAGTTCGGTTCATTTGACTGGACACATATCTGCAACTCGAACGGCGGCTGCCTGGACAACACCAACCCCAACGGCCTCCAGGCCGATGGCACCCTCGGTGGCGTTACCTATTCCATGCAACCGTTGGTCCGCCCGGTCGACGGCGCCGGCGCCGCCGCGGACAACTGGCAGCTGATCAACCCGAACGGGGGCTGTACCGCGATGCCGTTCCTGAAGGAACGCAACCCGGTCAATGCCGGGACATTCGCCCAGGCGCAAGCAGATGATTCGCTGGTCGCGTTAACGGGCCCTGTCTGCGAGGACGATTACTTCGGTTCGTTCATCAACGTCCTGCCGCAGATCCGGCGCAACGGCGTGAACCTGCGCAGCACGTTCAAGGTGGGCGACAACGCCGAAGCCTACGTCATGGCCAACTACTACCGGACGACGACCTCACAGTCCGGCGGGACCCCGTACGTCTTCGGCGGCACCACGACGCCGGGCGGTCCCGATGTGGTCCGGGTGACGCTGAGCCCCGTGTACTTGCCGGCATACGTCTGCCCGCTTGGCCGCAACGGGTATGAAACCTGCGACGCCACCAACGGCACGCTCAACCCCAACAACCCGTGGGCCGCGTCCGGCACGACGGCGCAGGTGCTCTATCGCTTGCCGATGCCGCGCGCTGCGGATACCGACACCCAGTCGTATCGCTATGCCGCCGGCATCAGCGGAACCTTCGGCGCCGATCAGGGCTGGGACTACCAGGTCGACGCGGTCAAGGGTACGGTCGCAATGGACCTGTTGCGTACCGGATATCCTATCCCGCGTCGCGTCCTGAACGTCGTCTACGACGGTTCGTTCAACTTCGTCGATCCGCGACAGAACTCAAAAGAGATGTGGGACTATGTCGCGCCTCCGGTCACGACGCACAACACCTCTTCCGTCGACCAGGTGCAGGGAACGGTCTCCCATTCGTTGTTCGAAATGCCGGGTGGAGACGTGATCGGTGCGGTCGGCGTTGCCTGGCGCCGGGAACAAGTGCACGCGCCGAGCGCCAACGGGGCGAAGGAAGATCCGTATGAGCGCTACCTGTCCGTGAACACGGTGGCGGCAACCGGCAGCCGGACCGTCAAGTCGGCCTTCTTCGAAGTCGACGCGCCGCTGGTCGATATGTTTACGGTCAACCTGTCCGGACGCTACGACGACTATTCGACGGGCCAGAGCAACTTCTCGCCCAAGGTCGGCTTGCAGTTCCAGCCGTTCGACATGATCAAGCTGCGCGGCACCTATTCCGAGGGATTCCGCATCCCGAGCTTCAACGAAGCGTTCGGTGCCCCGACGACGGGCTACATCAGCTCGCAGATCGATGGAAGCACTCCCGAGGGTGCTGCTTTCCTGGCGGCACACGGTAACAACGCCTATGCGAGCACGACCTACAGCATCGGCCTGACTGCGACCGGCAACCCGTCGCTCGACCCGGAAGAGTCGCAGGCCTACACCGCCGGTATCGTTCTGGAACCGACGGAAGGACTGAGCCTCACGCTGGACTACTGGCACATCAAGGTCGACAACCTGATCAGCGGTGCCGACTATGGTCCGGCTATCGATGCGTACTACCAGAACAACGGCGTCGTCAACCTCGAAGGGATCACCGTCATTCCGGCTGCGCCGGATCCGGACTATCCGGGTGCCCTGCCGTTGCTCGGTTTCATCCAGTATTCGTATCAGAACGCCGATTCGGAAATCGCGAGCGGCATCGACCTGGGCGTGAACTGGACGCACGATTTCGGCAGCTTCGTGTTCGGCAGCAATCTCGAGATGTCTCACCTGTCGGAACTGTCGAAGACGATCGGCGGCATCAAGTACGAGTACCAGGGCACGCTCAGCCCCTGTGACGTGACGTCCTGCTCGGGTGCCCCCGATCTGCGCGGCACCTGGATCAACCGTGTCGATTGGCGTGACTTTACCTTCGCACTGACCGCGAATTACACCGGCAGCTACGACAACGCGTCGGTCGACTACGGCGGTGTGAAAGGCGACTGCTCGCAGAATGGCTTCGCTTCCGTCTACCTGTACGACGACGGCACGCCTTACAAGTGCACGCACCCGGCATACCTCGACTTCGACTTCACGGCCAGCTACCGGGTCCGTGACAGCATCGAGGTCTATGCCAACGTGATGGACGTGTTCGGTAAGGAACCGGGTTTCGACCCGGCGTCCACCTACTTCCTGTATGGCTTCAACCCGGCCTGGGAACTGAACGGTTGGCGCGGTCGGTACTTCCGCCTTGGCCTGAACGTCGACTTCGAATAACGGCAGCGTTTGCCGGTACAAGCAGAGCGGCCCCCTCAGGGGGCCGCTTTTTTATTGCTGAGCGCTTGTGCCTTGTGCCGCGCTCTCAATGCTGAACGAGACTCGCCGAGCCGTTCGTAGCTCCTCGAAAGCTGCACATAAAAGTAGGGTTCATCCTGCTTCCGGTGGATCGCATCCTTGAAGTGTCCGACAGCGTCCTCGAAGTGGCCTTGCTCGTAAGCCCGCTGGCCGAGCCTGGCGTGGTAATAGGGATTGCGCGCCCGATACCCCTCGAGTTGGCTGTCGAGTCGTCTGGCTTCCTCATAGCGCCCCTGGCCCAGATAGAGGCGCTGAAGATTCGACAAGGCGCTCAGTTGTTCCGGATCGATCAGCAGTGCTTCACGCAGCGCCGCCTCGGCCGAAGCGTCGAGGTGATGTCTCGAGAGCAATAATCCCAGGTTCGACCAGATGAACGCGGTCCGGGGACTCGATTCGATCGCCTTGCTCATCAAGGCATACGCACGGGCGTCCTCCCCCCTGTTCATTGCTGCCATTGCCAGGTTGTTAAGGAGGTGGGCCAGGGCATCGTCGTCGGATAGCGGTTGCGCCGAGTAGGTGGAGTCGATCGGATCCGGATAGAAATCAAATATCAGGTGCTTGCCGCCAACCCGGCTCACGACTCGCATGTGCAGCGAAGCTACGAGCACGTTTCCGACTTTGTCCCAGTCGGGCCAATGCGAAACGAGTTCGTACTGGGCGTTCAACCCGAGCTCGCGGGCCGAGGCGATCAGTAGATTGGAGAAACCAATACAGTTCGCGGTGCCGGACTGAAATGCTTCGGATGCCGTGAAAGTAGCATCGGGATCGTAAGTCAGCCCGAGCCCGTCATCCCCGATGATCGTCCGTGTCAGTGTGAGCATCTGTTCCTGGCGATCAGTCGTGCCCTCGACGGCGGAATGCACGAAATCGCGCAGCTCCGGCGTCATTGCAAGTGGGGAGATGTCATCGACGGTTGCCGTCGCCGCGCGCCATGATGCAGGTACGGCAGCAGAAATCTTCTGACGCAGCGCAGTATTGTCGCGCGCATCGGGAGGTTGCGCGGCGCATGCCGCCAGGGCCAGCGCGGCGATGAGGCCCAGTGTCGAATCGTACGCACGCGAGCACATGAAATGTTGGAACGTAATTAGCCGGTCGAAGTTCCGGGGGTCCCGTCCTGGGCGGCTAGTCGTCGACCGATTCCACGGTCCAGTCTGCGTCCCACGAGTCCACCTCATACCGATTCGTCATGGGAAATCCCGGTGGCCGCATCTTCTCGAGCCTGGGGTCGAATCGTATCTTGGTGGAATACCTTGGCTCGGTGGCCGACAACGAACCGGCGCTGAGGCTCCCGTACAGGTACAACAGCGCGTGCTCGCCGGATCGCGACTTACGCACGGTAAACCGGCGCTTGGCGTAGATCGCGGCATATACCTCGAGATTGCCCGGACCCGTCACGTCGGGTGGCGCGACTTCCACGTTCCTGTCGGAGACAAGCCCAAGCATATCGTCGGCGCCCGGTGCGAAATCCGGATCCTGGCTGTAGACGAGGTCGCCCTCAATGACGATGCGTTTCGGCGAATAGACGAGTACCTTGCCGTTGACGGTCCCCCGCACGTGGACGGCCGCGCCATCGGCGGCGATGAAGTAGGTGGTGCCAGAGGACAGCGTACCCGTCTGCTTGGGGCCGCTCGAATCGATGACCTGACACGAATAACTGCCATCCGACCGAAACGTGATGCGCGTGTCCTCGTATAAATGGTGTACGTTCCCGCCATCGCCAATCTGACCACCGGAAAACGGTGCGAAGTGGCGGGGCAACTGAATCTTGCGCACACCGGTTTCCAGTCCGCCCTGAAATATCTCGTCGTGTCGCCTGCCGCCCCGTGTTCGCGTAATGTCCACACCGCCCGCGCTCGTGGTCACCATCTCGCGAAATACCGGTTGCGTGCGACCATCGTAGGCGATATTGAACCGCGAGTTCGAGTGGAATCGACCGTCAAGTTCATCGTCGTGGAGTTGAACGTCCGGATCCCAGCGGTTGACGAATTCCGCAAAGCTCGAAAAAGCGAGTCGCTTCACTTCCAATTCTGTCGAATAGCGCTTGCCGTCGTCGATCGTACTGACTTCGACGAGTATTCGCTGTATGCTCGTCTCTTCGTCGGCCGGGAGTTTCGAGACTCGCGCCCTGTACTCCCGGCCGTCTTGCTTCCAGCTGACGCCGGTCGCCTCCTCCGGCGTGTCGTGCCACTCTTCGGTCCATTCCCCCAACTTGCGGTTCAGCATCTTCTCCTGTCCGGCGGACAAGGCAGCCGTGGCGGGAACCGATCTTTCCGCGTCCGATCCGTTAGTGACGACGACTGCATCGACAGGATCCGGGTGGGGGACGTCAACGGACGGGGTGATCGCCGCGACCGCTTGCGCGATGGATTCACTGGGCACTACCGGGGCCGGAAATTCTTCCTCCGGTGCCGGGGGTGCCGGTTTGGCCGTCTCGGCGACCTTTACCGCGGGTTCGCTCGGCGGCGCGACCGCCGGCGGTTCTTGTGCCGGCGCCGGTGGGTCATCGGCCGCAGTATGGGTCGGCACTCCCGGCGAATCGAGAGTCACCAACAGGGGTGTGCTGATGACAGACGGAGTGAAGTCGCCGAGCAGAAAGCGGTCCGCAATCACGAACGCCGCCAGGTGAATGGCGGCGGAGAAAGCCATCGCGACAGATAGACGTCTCGTCATGGCACCCCACCCCGCGCGCCTCGATCGCAGGCGCATGGTCACGTGCCCTGATCTTAGTCAATACCCGTTGTATTCTCCAGCTCCGGCACCGCGGCGCCAGTCGGCTACTCGCCGCGGCGCGGGATCGGCTCGCCCAGCATCAGGGCCCGAATGAACTTCACGGGCGGCGAGCCGTAGGACAGGGCCTGGTCGTGGTAGCGTCGCAACGTGAACTCGTCACCCCACGCCGCCTGGACGGCCTTGCGCAGTTCCATGTGCTCCTGGTAACCGACGAAATACGTCGAGAGCTGGGTCGAGGTCAGCTGTGCGCGCACCCATTTGCCGGCGGCTTCGCGCTCCTCCTGGAAACCGCCCTCGATCATCAGCTTCATGGCCTGCTCGCGGGTCATGCCGTCGACGTGGATCGCCTGGTCGATGATCGCATTCGTCACCGAGCGCAGGTACCACTTGAGGGTAATCAGGCGCTGCAACGGATCGTCGCCGCCGTAACCCTCGTCGACCATCATGCGCTCCGCGTAGACGGCCCAGCCTTCGACCATCGGGCCCGACCAGAGGACGCTGCGGAGCGTCGAGGGATAGCGGTTGCTCAACGAGAGCTGCACGTAGTGGCCCGGCACGCCCTCGTGGACCGTCAGGTCGCGGATCGAGTAGAGATTGTATTCGCGCAGGAAGGAGTGCACCTGTGCGTCGGTCCAGTCGGCGGGCAGCGGCGCGACGGCGTAGAACGCCTTCTGCCCCTTGTCCAGCGGTCCGGGCGGATCCAGATAGGCGACCGATACGCCGCGCTGGAACTCCGGCATGATGATGATCTCCACCGGTTCCGCGGGCATCGTGATGATGTTGTGCTCGACGACGAAATCGCCTGCGCGCTTCAACTCCTGGCGGGCGACGTCGACGATCCCGTCGCGCGGCGGGAGCGATTCGTAGGCCTGTTCGAGCGCCGAGCGGATGATGACCTGCTTGTAGTTTTCGTCCGGCGTGTCGGGAAAGGTGGTGTACGGGTTCTTCGCGGCATAAATCTGCTTCGCAACCTCGTACATCTGGTTGCGGACCGACTCGTATTCGGCCTCCGCCCGGGCCTTGATCTCCTTGCGGCCGAGCGAGGAGTTGAGCGTGAAGGCGAGCCTGGCATCGAAGAGCGCCGCACCGATCCGGAAATCGCCGGCTGCGCGCGGCAGCAACTCGTCCTCCAGCCAGGTCTGCTGCTTCGCGACCGCGTCCTTCGCCACTTCGATCGCCGCCTCGAGCCGCTGCCGGGTCGCGGGTGTGAGCTCGCCCATGCGCGGAACGATCATGGTCTCGATGATGGAATTCAGGCCGGGATTCTGCTTGATCGCGGTCTCGGCGTGGATCTTCGGGACCCTTGCCGGATCGATCGAGGCACGCGCCTGCCGGAAGAATCGCGGCATCTGTTCGAGGCGCGCGGCGGCAGACGTGAGCCGGGTTTCCAGAGGCGCGAAATCGCGCGCGACGAGCCCGTAGAT
>JBAUVS010000196.1:0-1663 GCA_049583345.1 Woeseiaceae bacterium | reverse complement strand
GCCATGTTGCGCCAGGCCATGGCGCGATCCATGACATTGCCGCCGATGAATTGCACGGTGCGCTCGTCGGCCATCGACGCGGCCCAGGGTTCGAAATCCCGCTCGGGGTCGATCTCGCGCAGGATCAGGCGCTCGGTCCGGATTTGCATCGATGACTCTCCGTCGGCGTCGTTCAGGCGAAGACGATGGTCTTGCCGGCGTTCAGGACGACGCGGTGCTCCGCCTGGTAGCGCACGGCCCTGGCGAGCACGCGTGTCTCGATGTCCCGGCCGACCGCCGCCAGTTCCTCGGCCGTCTGCGCATGGCTCACGCGCGACACGTCCTGCTCGATGATGGGACCCTCGTCCAGGTCGGCGGTCGCGTAGTGGGCGGTCGCGCCGATGAGCTTGACGCCACGGCCGTGCGCCTGGTGATAGGGCCGCGCGCCCTTGAATCCCGGCAGGAACGAATGGTGGATGTTGATGACCCTGCCGGCGAAGTCGTCGCAGAACCCGGCGCTCAGGATCTGCATGTAGCGCGCCAGCACCACGAAATCGATCCGTTCCCTGTCGATGACCTCGCGGATCTGCCGCTCCTGGGTGTCCTTCGTCGCGGGCGTTGTCGGGAAATGGAAGAACGGAATGTCCTCTGCCGCGACGAGCTTGTAGGCGTCGCGATGATTCGAGATGACGGCCGGGACCTCGATCCCGAGTTCGCCGATGCGGCGCCGGTACAGCAGGTCGATCAGGCAGTGATCGAACTTCGACACGAGAATCAGCACCCGCGGCCGGACGCTCCGGTCGTGGATCCGCCAGTCCATCCCGTAGCGTTCGGCGATGTCCGCAAATGCCTGGCGCAATGCCTCGGCCGACTGCGTCGCAGGGACGGCGAAATGGATCCTCATGCAGAACAGGTTCGTGGCCGGATCGCCGAATTGCGCGCTGTCGATGATGTTGCCGTCACGTTCGACGATGAAGCCCGACACGTCGTGCACGATGCCGGGCCGGTCGGGACAGGTGAGCAGCAGGATGTAGTCGCTGGTGGTCATGGTGTCTCTAGTCCCTGAAGCCCTCGCGCGCGCGGCTGTTGTCGATCTCTATCCGCTTGCCGGTCACCGGGTGCACGTAGTGGAACGGCACGATGTCGGTGGCCGGCCACAGCCGCGGCGGCGGGTCGATCAGCTCGTCCGGCCCCAGCGGATCCTCCGGATAGCATGTCGCGGCCATCGGGATGAAATCGATCGGCGTCTTCGCCCAGCCCTCGGTGACGCTGCCGTGCCAGAACGGGAAATAGCCGAGCCGTTGCAGCTTCCAGATGCCGTCCTCGCGCACGTAGCGATTCTCGTAGATGCCGCCCTCGAACCATTGCCGCTGCGCGCCTTTTGCGGTCTCGTGCAGGCCGGCCTGCATCGTCGAGCGCCCCCTCGCCTGCGCCGTCCTGCGATCGTCGGCCACGTCGATGATGAACTGCATCTGCGGATGCTCCAGCAGCCAGCCGTAGCGCGGTCCGTTGTGATTCTCGGTGAAATTCTTCCGGAAGCGCTCGATGTACAGGCGTTTCACGCCGGCCTTGCCCTTGTAGATGCCGCCCAGGAACCAGACCTCGCCGTCGTCCGCGAACAGGTCGACGACCTCGTTGTACTGCGACTTGTCGATGAAGTAGCCGTAGGCGTATTGCAGACGTC
>JBAUVS010000195.1:0-15380 GCA_049583345.1 Woeseiaceae bacterium | reverse complement strand
ACGAAGTATGTTGCGATAGGTTCTATTCCGCCTGGCGCGCGTAGCGCCCGTCCCAGACCGTCGTCCAGGTCTTGCCGCCGTCGGTGGACGTCTGCCAGTGCTGCCGGACGTCGCCGTTGTCGTACTGCGTGAAGTCGAACTTGTGATCCGTCACGCTGCCGTCGTCCGCGTCGACGGTCTCTGCCGTGAAGTACATTCCGTTGTCGCGGGCTTCGCCCGTGAACTCGATGACGTTCCCCGTGTCGCTGATCCAGACCTGGCGCCAGTGCTTCGTGCCGGGATCGTAGTAGTTGAAGCTCTTGCCTTGCTGCCCCGTCGCGCCCTTCCATTGTTCGAGCAGTACGCAGTGGCCGAGGATGGGTTCGATGTCGTTGGTCCCGGCGAACTGGCCGGCCTGCGTGACGTTCCACTTGCCGACCCAGAAGTCGAAGGCGTGGCGGTGCTCGTCTGCCTTGCAGGGAAAACGGGCGGCGCGGATCGAATCGAGCGCGGCGACGAAACGCGGATCGTCCTTGATCGTGGCGTAGTCCGGTTGGTCCTCGAGCAGCTCCAGCATGCCGAATCCGCCATTGGCCATGATTTCCAGCTGATCCAGCGCCTCGCCCTTGTGCCCCGTGCGGGCGTAGATGCGCGATAGCCGGTAGGCAACGCCCAGTGGCTGGAACCCCAGCTCGCCGGCGCGTTCGAATTCATGGATGGCCTGGTCGAGGTCGCCGCCGTTGTCCATCAGCTGTATGCCGTGCTGGTAGTGGCTGGCGCCGTCGTCGGCCGCGACACCGTCGTCCGCCGTGGCGGCGACGGCAAGAAGGAGAAGAACGAGCAAGGTGGATACTGAGGCGCGCATCGGGGTCCCCCTGTTGTGGTACGACCCGTCGATTTCACCCGATTTCTCGCGGAATCGCTTGCACGGAATTGCCCGGATGAGCGGATGAGCTGGACGCAAGACCATCTGGCACCGGTCGAGACCCTCCTGTTCCGCAGCGAACTGGCGAAGGTCGGCCGATTCGCCTGCCCGGCCGGGCACCCCTGTTTCCCGTTGACCGAGGCCATCGACAACGACGTCTTCGTGCTGCCGCGCCACTCGCTGTGGCTGCGCCGCGGTACCGGCAGCTACCGCTTCATCGAGTCCGGCGCCATCGTCATCCATCGTGCCGGCAATACGATCGAGCGGCGCAGCGCGAACAAGACCGGCGACCTGGCCTACTGGTTCGCGATCCATCCGGACGTTTTCGTCGACACCTTGCGGCGGTACGCCCTGTCGTCCCGGGACATCGCCGACGCACTGATCGTCGAGCCGAAGATCCGCTATCGGCTGGCCGTGCTCGTCAACGGCATCCACGGCCCGGGCGCGAACCGGCTGGCCGCCGAAGAAGAAGTGCTGTCGCTGTTTTTCGAGATCTGCGAGATGTGCTCGGACCGGGTGCGGCACCGGCCCGGGACAGGCGCGGGAACCGCCAGGCGCCGCCGGCGGCTCGCCGAGACGGCCCGCGCCTGCATCGATGCACACCTGGCTGAGAACATCGGCCTGGAGGACGTCGCCCGGGAGGTCGGTGCGTCTCTGTTCCATCTGTGCCGGACGTTCCGGGAACAGACCGGACTCACACTGCATGCTTACCGGATGCGCCAGCGCCTGGGCCGCGCCATGGACCGCATTGTCGACGGGGAGGACTGCAGCCTCACCGATCTGGCGCTCGAGACGGGTTTCTGCAGCCACAGTCACCTGAGCCGGGCATTCCGCCGGCAGTTCGGCATTTCCCCTTCGTCACTGCGTCAGTAGCGGACGCAGGACGGCCCGTCGGCCGCGCACGCTCCGGAGCTGGCCTACTTTTCGAATTGGTTGCAAAGCGCGGGGGAGCATCCGGGCTAAGCGGATAGATTTTTTGCGTCCTGTGCCGGAAACCGCACGCGAACCCGCAGGCCGCGGCCGTCTTCCGGGTCTTCGAGCCACACCATGGCGCCCAGCCGCTCGCTCGCGCGCTTTACGATCGCGAGCCCCAGGCCGCTGCCTTCCTGGGTCTGGTCGGGAACCCGGAAGAAGCGCTCGAAAACCCGCTCACGATGCTGTGGCGATATCCCGGGTCCGGTATCGGTAACCGTCAGCTCGACGCCGCCCCCGTCCGACGTGAGGCGGACCAGTACGGCGCCTCCCTGCGGAGAGTACTTGGTGGCGTTCTCGACGATGTTGTCCACCAGCGAACGAAGGGCGTCGGGTTCCGCACGGATCCACACCGGTCGATCGGGCAGATCGAGCTCCAGCTCCACATCGCGCGGGCGCGCCATCTCGGCGATCTCGGCGAGCCGTTCCTGCACCAGCTCGTCGAGGCGCAGGACCTCTGAGGTGAATTGAGCCGAGTCGGCGTCACTGCGCATCAGGGCCAGCAACTGGCCGACGAGCCGCGAAGCGCGATCGCCGCTGTGAACGATGCTGTTGAGCAATACGCGATCGCGCTCGTCCCTGGATCTCTCCCGCAAGGCCTCGACATTGATACGCATCGCGGCCAGCGGCGTGCGAAGTTCGTGGGCGGCATCGGCGATGAAGCGGCGCTCTGCCGAGATATTGGTGCGCAAGCGCTCCAGCAGGCCGTTTACGGACCGCACGATCGGGCGCAATTCGGCGTATCGGGCCGTGAACCGGAGCGGTTCCAGGTCCTGGATCCCCTTCGAGG
This sequence comes from Woeseiaceae bacterium, assembly GCA_049583345.1. Lineage (GTDB taxonomy): Bacteria > Pseudomonadota > Gammaproteobacteria > Steroidobacterales > Woeseiaceae > UBA1847. Next base: position 12,714 of record JBAUVS010000195.1, on the reverse strand, counting down.
CAACGTCGGCGGAAAGCTCGCGAAATGGACGCAGCGCGGACCGCACGGACAACCAGGCCGGGAGTAGCAGCAGCGGCATGCATACGATCAGGGGGAGCAGCACGATCCCCCTGCGGCCCAGCGACACGAATGCGGCCGCGGCGTCGCCCGGCAGCACGAGCACGACGCGGGCATTGGAATTCATCGACTCGCGAGTGAAGGTCCGTATGCGCCGGCCGTGTTGCACCGACGTCTCCAGGACATTCGTCTGAGTCGTTGTCACCACACCCGGTTCGCCCGGTGAGCGGTAAACGAGCTCGTTCCCGAACCAGGCATTCATGGTGACACGGATCCCGGACTCGTCGCGCTCCCGGTTCTCGTCGCGCTGGAATTCATCGATCTTCTTCAGCGCATTGTTCAATTCCGCCGGCCGGTCGGCCAACCCGTCCATCACGGCCAGGATCATGTCGGCACGCTCCTGCATCTGGCGCGGCTCGTACCAGTCGTCGACAAATGCTACGTCATAGACGAAATAGCCGACCAGAATCAGCCAGAGTGCTACCAGTAACCCGATCTGTGCCACCACGAGGCGGCGTGTGAGGGAAGACTCCGTGACCGAGCGCCAGATTCGCTTCAGGATCATGTCCGCGCCGTCGATTCGGTCTTGTCGATCACGTAGCCGACGCCACGGACCGTCCGGATGTATCCGCTACCGATCTTGCGGCGCAGGTTCGATATATGCACCTCGAGCGTGTTGCTCTCGCCCGACTGGTTCTGCAGCACTTGTTCATCGAGCGTGCGGCGCGTCAGTACCCGATCGGCACGCTTCATCAATGCGCTCAGCAACAGGTATTCGCTGCGTGACAGGTCGATCGGATCGCCGTTGACCGTCACCCGCATCGTCGGTTCGTGCAATGCGAGGCCTCGTATCTCTAGCATTTCCTCGCGATAGCCATAACTCCGACGCGCCAATGCGCGCAGGCGGGACAGGAGTTCGGCGAGTGCGAACGGCTTGATGAGGTAGTCGTCCGCGCCGCTGTCCAGGCCGAGCAGCCGGTCGGCGAGCGAGTCTCGTGCGGTAATGATCAGGACCGGCAGCGCCGGCTGGTCGCGGCGCAGGCGCTTGAGCAGGGCAATTCCGTCTCCGTCCGGCAACCCCAAATCGAGGCACACGATATCGTGTGCGGCCGTCTCCAGCATCGCGATCGCCTCGGTCACGCGCCGCACCCAGACGACGGTCATCGCCTGGTCGGTCAGCGCCACGCGAATGCCGTTGCCGATATCGAGGTCGTCTTCTACGAGAAGAATCTTCATGCGGGTATTTAAGCGCGAAAACCTGAGTTTTGCCTTAAGAAAATGCCGCGCCATCTTTTAGGGAAACTCTGATTCATTCGTCATTGCGAGGAACGAAGCGGCGCGGCAATCCTTAGGGAAACTCTGATCAATTCGTCATTGCAAGGAGCGAAGCGACGCGGCAATCGTTAGGGAAACCCTGATTCATTCGTCATTGCGAGGAGCGAAGCGACGCGGCAATCCACAGCTCGTTGATTTCAAACACTGGATTGCTTCGCTTCGCTCGCAATGACGACTCCATTTCGAATTGATCAGAGTTCTCTTAAGGCGATCTTCAGGATCGGCTCAGGTGTTCTTCAGGCATCCACCCGATACTGCATCGCACCGGGAGCAGACACGTTATGGAGCTGACCCGGCCAACTCAATCGAAAAGGAGAATTGTTGTGCGATCTTTTATTTTGGCAAGTGTATTGGCCTGCGCGGCGTTTGTGAGCGCGGTTCCGGCTCACGCGGACGACAGTGATTTTCGTATCGGGCCCTATGTGGGTATCGGCCTGGGAGGCTCGAATCTGAATGTGGATTCGAGACCCTCGAGAAGCAGCAAGGAAGTAGATAACGGAGTCCTCAAGTTATACGGGGGCTACCAGTTCACCGAGAGGCTCGGTGTCGAGGGCGGCTACATCCGAACGGGGCACGTGGAGGTCACCGATTCCGTGGGCGGAATCGATATCACGCGCACTGCGAAGACTCGAGCTGCCTACGTGGCTGCGACCGGGCGTCTGCCGCTTACCGACGCATTCTCGGTCACGGGCAAACTCGGTATGTCGTATGGCGATGTCAATGACGGCGACGTAGCACCGATACCGCACACGGTCTATGGCAGCACGAAGTCGGTGATGGCAGGAGTGGGCGCGCGTTATCAGATGTCGGACCGCATGTCGTTTTCGCTCGACTACGACCACGTCGGCAAGGAGTCGAAGCAAGTGTCCGTGGACATCGTCACGCTGACGTTGAGCTACGGCTTTTGAGTCGATTCGACCGGCCGCACCGAGTGCAACGCGATGAGGGCACGGACGACAATCGTCCGTGCCTTTTTTTTCAGCGGTCAAAGCGGCCGCCATGCCAGTCGTACGCCAGGAAGGTGCATATGTACATAATCAGCTGTCGACGGGTGCCTCTCTAATCGAAAAACGGTGGTGAGGCACCGGTCCTGCCCGGATCCGTCGGAGGTCCGGGCCACAGCCGGATTTGGGCGGTATAATCCAGATCAGAGCGAGATAACAAGAACAAATATGTGACCGGTTGCTGAAATGAGGGTCAATCGCTTATACCGATTTGCGCTGCAATTCACCGTTCTGTTGCTGGCGGGCGCCTGCAGTTCCGGCGGCTCGAATTCATCGGGACAGGGAGGCGGGCAACCGCCCGGATCGGGACAGCCACCGCCGCAGGCAGAGGCGACCTCGATTACGCTGACCAGTGATGCCGGTGACTTCATCGGAGACGGCCGCAATTACTCCTATTCGAATGTCGATTCCCTGATAACGGTCACTGTGAGCGGCGCATACCTGCGTATCACTGTCGAGGGCGATGAAAGGTGGACGGGCGATTTTCAGCTTCCGGATTCCTACACTGAACTCGAGCCGGGATCGTACTCTGGTCTCGAACGTTACGGGTTTCACGATTCTTCGGTTGGGGGATTGCAATGGTCCGGTGAAGGCCGCACCTGTAGTACGCTGACCGGCTGGGTCGTCATCGATAACGTCACTTATGACGAAACGACGCTCATCGGGATCGATTTGCAGTTCGAGCAACAATGCGATGGCGGCGCGGCCGCGCTGCACGGTGAGATCCACTGGGACGCGAACGACACGACGACCCCGCCAGGGCCGGTTTCTCCGCCTCCCGCAGGACTGTGGAAGCCGGCGTCCGGCACAACCCCCACCTCGGGCAATTACGTCTACCTGAAGAGTCAGCAAGGTGACTACATCGGGGCCGGTTATTCCTACCTCTACAAAAGCTCCGATTCCGCCATCTCGGCCAGTGGGTCGGGGGCTCACATGTCGATCTCCGTCAACGGCGATGAGGACTGGATCGGCGATTTCCTGGGCATGGACACGTTGAGCCGATTGCAACCGGGCTACTACGCTGACCTGCAGGAATATCCATTCAGCAACCCAACGAAGGGCGGACTCAGCTGGCACGGGGAAGGCCGCGGCTGCAATACGGTGACCGGCTGGTTCGTGGTCGACCACGTGAATTACGCCGGAACGGCCCTCGAGTCCATCGACTTGCGTTTTGAGCAATTCTGCGAAGGCAGTACGGATGTGCTGCACGGAGAGATTCACTGGGACGCGAATGACCCGACCACACCACCCGGCCCGGTTGTGCCGCCCCCCGCGGATCTGTGGGAACCGGCGCCTGGCGTCACTTCGGCCACTGGCAATTACGTCTACCTGGAAAGCGATCCGGGAGATTTTGTCGGAGTGGGTGGAACCTACCTTTACACACAAGCAAATTCCTTATCACAGGTTACCGGGACAGGCGCTCTCCTGTCCGTCTCAATCAAGGGCGATGAAGATTGGACCGGCAAGTTTCAGGGCATGTACACGTTGAGTCGTCTGCAGGTCGGTTACTACGGTGACCTGCAGGCGTACCCGGGGAACAATCCGGCAAAAGGCGGGTTGACCTGGTTCGGTGAAGGTCGCGGATGCAATACCGTGACCGGCTGGTTCGTCGTCGATCAGGTTACCTATTCCGGAACGACTCTCCAATCGATCGACTTGCGCTTCGCGCAGCATTGTGAGGGCGATCCATCCGTTTTGCACGGGGCGATCCACTGGGACGTGGACGATCCGACGACTCCGCCGGGCCCGGTCGTGCCGCCCCCTGCCGGTCTGTGGGAGCCGGCGGCCGGCGTCGTCCCGGCGACCGGCAACTATGTCTACCTGGAAAGTGATACGGGAGAATACATTGGATTAGGCAACACCTACCTCTATACGCCGTACGACAGCCTATTCAACGTGTACGTAGACGACACAGGCGCGCTGCAACTGTTTGTTAACGGAGATCAAACTTGGTCCGGCCAGTTTCAACCCATGTACAACCTCGGCAGGTTTGAAGTCGGCTACTACGGCGATTTGCAACGCTACCCCTTCAACAACCCCGCGAAGGGAGGGCTGGATTGGTATGGTGAGGGCCGCGGCTGCAATAACGTGTCCGGCTGGTTCGTCGTCGACAGCGTGACGTATGACGGCGACACGCTTGTCGCGATCGACTTGCGATTCGAGCTGCACTGCGGAGGTTCTGCAAACGCACTGCATGGCGAAATTCACTGGGACGCGAACGACGCGACGACTCCACCCGGACCTGTCGTGCCGCCCCCCGCGGGTCTGTGGGAGCCGGCTGCAGGCACAACACCGGCATCCGGTAACTACGTCTACTTGGAAAGCGAGCCGGGAGACGAACTCGGCGGCGGCATGAACTACCTTTACATGCAGGCGAACGCCCTGATCTCTCTCGATTGGGAGGCTGCGAATCTGTGGTTACAGATAATGGGGGACGAGTCCTGGAGCGCTTCGTTCAACGGGATGGCATTTCTGAGCGAACTCGAAGTCGGATACTACGGTAATCTGTATGGCAACCCCGTAGCGGGTGGGCTGGATTGGTCCGTTAACGGCGAGTATTGCGGTAGCACGACGGGTTGGTTCGTGATCGATAGCGTGACGTATGACGGGTCCACCCTGAAGGCGATCGATCTCCGATTCGAGCAGCATTGCAACGGCGGCGTGGCATCGCTGCACGGAAAGTTTCACTGGGATGCGAGCGACACGACGAGTCCACCAGGTCCGGTCGAACCGCCCCCTGCGGGTCTGTGGGAGCCCGCTACAGGCACGACACCCACATCCGGCGACTACGTGTATCTGGAGAGTGAGCCGGGGGACTTTATTGGCGCGGGCGAGACTTACCTTTATGTAGAGGGGGATTCGGTGCTGTCCGCCAATACGACGCCAATTCATCTGTCGATTGACGTTGACCAGGATTGGCAAGGGGAGTTTATCACGATGGACACGGTGAGTCGGTTTGAACCCGGTTATTACGGCGATCTGCGTCAGTTCGTGGGCCACAACCCGGCCAGAGGCGGACTCGACTGGCAAAACTATGCTCGCTCATGCAGCACGCTGACCGGGTGGTTCGTGGTCGAAAGTGTAAACTACGAGGGCGACAAGCTCGTCGGGATCAATCTGCGCTTCGAGCAACATTGCAACGGCGACTCTCCCGCGTTGCACGGCGTGATCCACTGGACTCAATAGCCGGCTGTTGCTCAGATCCCGAGCTGCAACCCGATCTCCACGACCCGCGTGGACGGAATCTGGAACAGTTCGGTGGCGTGGCGGGTATTGCGGACCATGTAGGCGAACAGCCGGTCGCGCCAGGTCATCATGCCGCCGGACTTGCGGCCCGGGATCACCGACGTGCGGCTGACGTAATAGGTGGCGTCATCCAGCTTGATGGGCAACTCCTTGCGCTCGATACAGACATTCAGATCCGACGGCACGTTGAAACCCTGCATGAACCCGTAGCGGATGTTGACCTCCCACAGGCCCTGCCCGTGGTCTTTCACTTCGATGCGCTCCTCGAGCGGCAGGCGCGGGACACGCTCCACGCCGACGTGCACGATGATCGCCTTGTTCGGCAGCATCTTGTTCATCGTGATCAGGCGTATCAGTGACTGCGGGACTTCCTCGGCACGCGCCGTGAAGAAGATGCCCGTGCCGCCCAGCCGGTTGGGCGGGTCGTTCCTCAGGCGACCGACCAGCGTTTCCAGCGTGATCGTGTTCGCCTCGAAGGACTGGATCAGCAGCTCCGTGCCGCGGCGCCAGGTGATGATGACCGTGAAGATGATGGCGCCCATCGCGACGGGGAACCAGCCGCCGTACTGGATCGTGTCGGCATTCGCGGCGAGGAACGCGCCGTCGATCGCAAGGAACACGACCAGGAACGTGCCCGCCTTGGCGAGATTCCAGCCGCCGATCCGCCGCGCGACGTTGAAAGCGAGGATGGTCGTGATGAACATCGTGCCGTTGACACTGACGCCGTAAGCGCCGGCGAGGCCGGAAGAGGACCGGAACGTGAGCACGAGCAGGATGGCCGCGATCATCAGGATCCAGTTGACGGCCGGCATGTAGATCTGGCCGTGTTCGTGTTCGGAGGTCTGCGTCACGTGCAGGCGCGGCACGAAGCCGAGTTGCACGGCCTGCCGCGTCAGCGAGTAGGCGCCGGTAATCACCGCCTGCGATGCGATGCACGTGGCGGCCGTGGTCAGCACGACCAGCGGGATCAGCGCCCAGTCCGGGGCGAGGTGGAAGAACGGCTGCAGCGTGCCCGTAGGCTCCGCGAGCAGCAGCGCGCCCTGGCCGAAGTAATTCAGCAACAGGCAGGGCAATACGAAGCCGAACCAGACCGCACGGATCGGCGTCACCCCGAAGTGGCCGAGATCCGCATACAGGGCCTCGCCGCCGGTCGTCACCAGGAACACGCCGATCAGCACGAGAAATCCCGGCACGCCGTTGTGGATCATGAACTGTACGGCGTGCCAGGGTGCGATGGCGGCGAGCACTTCCGGATGATGCACGATGCTGGCGATGCCGAGTACCGCCAGCGTGCCGAACCAGAGCACCATCAGCGGCCCGAACATCGCGCCCACGCGGGCGGTGCCGCGCTTCTGCACGGCGAACAGCGAGAACAGGATGACGACAGTAAGGGGCAGGACGTACGGCTTGAAGGCCGGCGTCGCGATCTCCAGGCCCTCGACGGCGCTGAGCACGGAGATCGCGGGCGTCAGCATCGTGCCGCCGTACAGGAGGCCGGCGCCGAACAATCCCAGCAGGATCAGGTTCCGGTGCGACGGTTTGTCCTGCGACTTGTCCGGGCGCAGCAGCGCCAGCAGCGCGAAGATACCGCCCTCGCCCTGGTTGTTCGCGCGCAATACGAACGTCATGTACTTGACGGAGATCACCATGATCAGCGTCCAGAAGATCAGCGACAGGATGCCGAGGATATTGGCCTCGTTGACCGGCACGGGACTCACGCCGCGGAAACACTCGCGCAACGCGTAGATGGGGCTCGTCCCGATGTCGCCGTAGACGACTCCGAGGACCGCCAGCCCAATGGCGGCGCGGCCCGGCTGATGGCCGCCGTCGGTGTCAGCCATGTGGATCACGCGTCGAAATGGATTCAGCCCTCGATCTTGTGCGGCAGTGAGAACAGACATGGTCGTATACAATCGGGAAAAAATAAACTGCCGCGAGCCGGGTGATGGTGACTTCGAAGCGTCCGAACGACGGGAAACCGGCGGGTATCGATGGATATCGATGCCTCGTATTCCTTTTGTCCGTGTCGCTGTCGTTGCTGGCGCCGTGTGGCGCTCGTGCGGACGAAGCGGCGTACCCGTTCCGGGATCCCGACCTGCCCGCGGCGCAACGCATCGACGATCTGCTCGCGCGGATGACGCTCGACGAGAAGATCGCCGCACTCGGCGGCAGTGCCGACGTGCCGCGGCTCGAGGTCCGGGGCACGCGGCACATCGAGGGCTATCACGGCGTCGCGCAGGGCGGGCCGAGCAACTGGGGCCGCCGCAACCCGACGCCGACGACGCAGTTCCCGCAGGCCTATGGCCTCGGCGCGACCTGGGACCCGGTTCTGGTCCGCGCGGTCGCCGAAGAAGAGGCGTACGAAGCGCGCTTCCTGTTCCAGAGCCCGAAATATCATCGCTCCGGGCTGATCGTGCGCGCGCCGAACGCCGACCTGGCGCGCGACCCGCGTTGGGGACGCACGGAAGAAGTCTACGGCGAGGACCCGTTCCTGGCCGGCACGCTGGCGACGGCGTTCACCGAAGGGCTGCAGGGCACCGACCCGCACTACTGGAAGACGGCGTCGCTGCTGAAGCACTTCCTCGCCAACAGCAACGAGGACGGGCGTACGCAGTCGTCGTCGAACTTCGACGAACGCCTGTGGCGCGAGTATTACGCCCGGCCGTTCGAGATGGCGGTCCGCGACGGCGGGGCGAACGCCATCATGGCGGCGTACAACGCGGTCAACGGCACACCGGCGCACGTGCACCCGATGTTGCGCGACATCGTGATGGGCGAGTGGAGCCTCGACGGCATCATCAGCACCGACGGCGGCGGGCTGCGCGCGCTGGTGAACGACCACAAAGCCTATCCGGATCTCGCCGAAGGCGCCGCCGCGGCCCTGCACGCCGGCATCAATTTTTTCCTGGATACCTACAAGGAGCCCGTTGCCGAAGCGCTGGCCCGTGGCCTGATCACCGAGGCGGATCTCGACGCGGCGTTGCGCGGCGTGTTCCGCATCTCGTTGCGCCTCGGCCTGCTGGACCCGCCGGAACGTGTCCCCTTTGCACGGATCGGCATCGAGAACACCGATCCGGAACCGTGGGTCGACCCCGGGGTTCACGCACTCGTGCGCGAAGTCACCCGCAAATCGATCGTGCTCATCAGGAACGATGAGCAGCTCCTGCCGCTGGATCGGGACACGGTGGGCTCGGTGGCGGTCGTCGGGCCGTACATCAACACGGTGCTGCTCGACTGGTACTCCGGCACGCCGCCGTACCGGGTCTCGCCGCGCGAGGGCATCGAGAATACGGCCAACCCCGATCCGTGGCCCGCGCCGCAGCGCGTCGGCGTCCGCTGGGTCGGTGATATGAGCGACGCCGCCGTGGAGCTGGCGCGGCGCAGTCACGTCGCGATCGTCTGTGTCGGCAATCACCCCGAGGGCAACGCGAGTTGGGGCGTCGTGACATCCACTTCCGAGGGCAAGGAGGGGATCGATCGCAAGGCGATCACTTTGCCGCCCCGCCAGGAAGACTTCATCCGCCGTGTCTATGCCGCGAATCCCAACACGGTGGTCGTGCTGATCACCAACTTCCCGGTCGCACTGCCCTGGGCCGAGGAACACGCGACGACGATCCTGCAGATGACGCACGCCAGCCAGGAACAGGGCAACGCACTCGGCGACGTCTTGTTCGGCGACGCCGATCCCGGTGGCCGGCTCGTGCAGACCTGGCCGAAGTCGCTCGAACAGTTGCCGCCGATGATGGATTACGACCTCCGTCACGGCCGCACGTACATGTACACGGCGGACGAGCCGCAATTCCATTTCGGCCAGGGGCTGAGTTACACGCGCTTCGAATACTCGGACCTCACGACCGGTATCGAGACGCTGTTCGCAGGTTCCCCGATCAACGTCGGGCTCACGGTGAAGAACGTCGGCGAGCGCGCCGGCGACGACGTCGTGCAGCTCTACGTCGGCTTCCCGGAATCGAGAGTGTCACGGCCGCACAAGGCGTTGCGTGGATTCCGGCGCGTGCACCTGGATCCCGGCGAATCGCAACACGTACGGTTCACGCTGGATGCGCGGGACCTGTCGTACTGGGATGTGCCGGCGCATGCCTGGGTCCTCGAGCCCGGACCGGTGGACATCAGGGTCGGGCGCTCGTCGGCCGACGCAGACCTGACGCTGCACGCGACGGTCGACGTGCTGCGCTAGCAGGCCGTTGAAAAAGGCTCAGGCGAGTGCGAGACGAGGCGCGACGCGGCGAAAAAGCGCAGTGTATATGCGAATACATGAGCATTTTGAGCCGCTTCGCAACGACGTATCGCGCCGGCTGAGCGTTTTTCAATGGCCTGCTAGTCGAGTCCCTGGCTCTTCAGCCACGTATAGAACACCTCGATCCAGTCGTCGGTCGGTGTATCGCGCTGCAGCATGCCGAAGCCGTGCCCGCCCGTGGCGTACACGTGCAGTGCCGCCGGACGGTCGGCCGCGCGCCAGCGCGCAAAGAGTGCAGTGCTGCTCGTCACCGGCACGCTGTCGTCGTCCGCGGCAGCGAGGATGAAGATCGGCGGCGCGTCGTCCGGCACCGAAGCGACGTCGCCCGCGCCGTAGATCGTCGCCGCGAAGTCGGGTCGCTCGGCGGGCGTGTACTCGGACGCCGCGGCCCGGACGACGCCGCCGCCGGCCGAGAAACCGAGGATGCCGATGCGCGCCGGATCGATACCCCAGCGCTCGGCATGTTCGCGCAGGAACTTCACCGCGGCGCGCCCGTCCTCGGCAGAGATTGGCGCCTGCCCGGCGATGATCGGATCGAGCAACTCGGGCTCGCGCATCTGCCGGTCGCGCTCCGCCTTGAAGCCTTCGACCGACTCCGGCATCGGTGCCGTCCGGTACTTGAGCACGAATGCGGCGATGCCGTGCGCGGCGAGCCATTCGGCGACGTCCGTGCCCTCGTGCTTCATCGCCAGCATGATCCAGGCACCGCCGGGCGCCACGATGACGGCCGTGCCTGTGGCGCGTGCCGGGTCGGGCAGGTACGCCGTCAGTGTCGGGTGCGTGACATTCCAGAGCAATGGCACGGCCGGATCGCCATACACGGTCTGCCGCTCCGTGGCGGTGGCCTGCGCTGCGGTCAGGCCCGGTTCGAGTGGCAAGACGTCGCGCGCACATACACCGGCCAGAGCCTGCGCGCGCGCCGCGAGATCCATGATGAAGAGGCCTCTTCCGACGCCGGCGGGGTCGCCGAGTTTCGCCATCTGGAAGGCCATGTACCGGCCGTCGTCGCTGACGACCGGGTTGGTCGCCTTGAAGCCGGCATAGTTGGTGAAGTGCGTCAGCCGTTCCCAGTCGCCCTTGCCGTCGAGCGACAGCTTCCAGATGTCGATGTACTGGTCTTCGGGATTGAAATCCCAGGCCGCGAACTGGCGCGTGGATTCGACCGTGGTGTGTTTGCCGTCGGGGAAGATCCCTTCGGGCTCGTTGTGGTGGCCGGCGAGATCGGAGAGGCGCTGGAACCTGCCGCTCGCGAGATCGAGGATCGCGACCTGTGCGCCGTGTTCGTGGGGCGGGAGGAAGCGATACAGGGACAGTGTGATCCGGGACTCGTCCGGCGGGATGAAATTCTGCGTTTCGATCGGCGTCGGCGCGGAGAACTGCGGGTTGTCGACGTTGCGCATGACGACGCGGCGATTCCCGAGTGCCGGCACGCCGTCGTGATAGCCGATTTCGCCGACGTTGACGCGGTACTCGTCGTCCTCGTAGTCCGGGTACTGGCCCTGGTTGGTCACCCACGCGATCTTCATCGACGTCCGCGAAACGGCCGGGCCCTCGCTGCAATAGGTCCCGAGCGCCACGGGCGGCTTGCTCAGCGACTTGTCGAGCACCCACAGCTCCGCCGTCTGGAAGCGGCTGCGATTCGGATTGTCGGGGTCGAAGGTCCGGGAGCCGGACAGCAATATGTCGCCGTTGGCGAGATACAGCGCGCGCGTGTACCCGGAATGATAGTAGTGATGCGTCAGCGGACGGAGCTCGCCTGTTGCGAGCGTCAGCTCGTAGACGTCGCCGAAGGTCTTCTCGAGGAAGAGGATTCGCTTGCCGTCATGCGAGAAATCGGCACGCTGGCCCCAGCCGTTGACCTGGCGGATGTCGCCGGGCAGGTGATCGAGCGGGCTGCCGGGCCTTTGCCCGTACGGCAGTTCGTCCGCCGACGCGCTCAGCGCAAGGGCCAGCAACGCGAAAAGAAAGTTCCTGCCCACTGATGCATGACTCCCACGTATGTCATTGCGAGCGAAGCGAAGCAATCCAGCGTGGATTGCTTCGTCGGCTGCGCCGCCTCGCAATGACACCGCACACCGGTTTGCTCTACTCATTCTCGCTCTTTGCACTCACCGAGACGCCACCGTCCGTCTCCACCGAGACGCGCAGGACGATGGGCCTGCAGCAGACCTGGCAATCTTCGACGTAATCCTGATCCGGCAGGCTCTGGTCGACGAGTATCGTGATGTCCTCGCCGCAGTATGGGCAGGATACGGGTTGTTCGGTGACCACGCTCATCGCAGCTCATTGTGCCCGATTTTGCGTCGGGGATGTCGGCAGCAGGCGTCGCGTCAGCGACCGATCCGGTGATCTGCGCGAAGGGCGACGGGCGACCGACTATGGGGTCGCCGGTGCGGTGAAGACGACGTCGCCGTCGAACATCGTCAGCAGCACGCGCGTCTCGTGGATCGCGTACGGGTCGACGTCGAACAAATTGTGATCGAGGACGACGAGGTCTGCCTTCTTGCCCACTTCGAGCGATCCGATCTGGTCTTCCATCCGTAGCTGATACGCCGCGTCGATCGTGAAGCCGCGGATCAGGCTGTCGATGTCGAGCCGTTCTGAGTCCCGCGGCTGTATGGGCGCGTCCGGTTCGCCGGGCTCCTGCCGGGTGCGGCCGATCTCGATCTGCAGTATCGGCGACAGGCCCAGCATGCCGGCGCCGCTGGCGGGGAAGTCGCTGCCGAAGGTGAGTCGCACGCCGAGCTTGCCCAGGCTGTTGAACCGGAAGTAGCGGTTGAACTGGTCGTCGCTGACGAACTGCCTGCCGTAAGTGTC
>JBAUVS010000194.1:0-3011 GCA_049583345.1 Woeseiaceae bacterium | reverse complement strand
GATCATCGAAGCGCAACAGGCCGGTCTCATCGACAAGGACCTGGCCGTCGAACTGCGTGCCTACAACGACAAGGTCCGCGCCCTGTTGGCCGTCGACGACTTCGACTCCGCAGAACTCGCCAGGACGTATGCCGCCGCGGCGGACCAGCCGAAGTCCGCCCCGGCGCGTAAGAAGAAGAAAGCGACCAAGCGGGCTGCGAAGCGCAAGACGGTCAGCCGCAGGAAAAAAGCAACGAAGTCCGACTAGAATCGATCGATGACACGCCAATCCGGACCGGTCTATGAAGTGACGTTCTTCATGGATACCGAGATCGCGGGCGATTTCGAGCGCTGGCTCGAGCAGTGGGCCCGCGACGCTGCCCGAATTCCCGGCGTAGACGATTGCGTTTGCTATGCGAATGCGGACGATGAAAACGGGCGCGCACGCCGCGTTTGCGTAACCATGTTTGCAGGCGACGACCCGCTTAACGCGTTCCTGGACAGCGCGGACGACGACATCGAGGCGAGCGTCCCGCCGGAATTCGCCGGCCGGGTAGAGGTCACCGCACGCGTCCTGCGAGAGGACTCGCGGGTGACGGACCCTGCCATAATGCCCGATTGCCTGAACTGCGGCGCGCGCCTGCACGGCCAGTACTGCGCGGTGTGCGGGCAGCGAGCCCGCAGCCGCCTGATCAGCCTGTGGGAACTCGTCACGGACGCGTTCGGCGACCTGTTCGAGATCGATTCGCGCCTCTGGAAGACACTGACTCCGTTGCTGGTCCGGCCGGGACGACTCACCCTCGACTACCTGCAGGGACGCCGCGCGCGATACATGCCGCCGTTCCGTATGTATCTCGTCTTCAGCGTGCTGTTCTTCCTCGTCGCCTTCTTCGACCCGCACAGGGAATTGAGCCTGTTCATGGAACAGCAGCCCGAGGCGTCCACCGGTCTCGACATTGCCGTGAACGGCGACACGCCCGCCGTCCAGTGTGACTTCAGCGATCTGGACACACAGGGCTGGCCCCACTGGATTCAGCGCCGGCTGACCCGCGAGCGCCTGACGGAGATGTGCGAGCGCGCCCAGGTCGGCGGCGGCCGCGCCTTCCTGGACAAGCTGCTGGACGAAGTCCCGACGGCACTGATCGTGCTGTTGCCGCTCATGGCGTTCGTGCTCAAGCTCCTGTATCCGCTGGCGAAGCGCTACTACGTGGAGCATCTGCTGTTCTTCGTGCATTTCCACTCGTTCTTCTTCCTGTTGCTCACGCTGCAGATCCTCTTCGCGCGCATGGCCATGCTCGTTTCCATCCCGGATCCGATCCGGGTACTCGCCATCGTCGCCACCTCCTTCTACGTGCCCGTGTACCTCTTTGTCGCGATGCGCCGCGTCTACGGCCAGGGCCGAATCATCACGTCGATCAAGTACATAGCGCTCGTCGTGGCCTATTCGCTGGGCTTCAGCGCGACGATGCTGGGGGCGCTTACGGTGGCCGCATTCTCGGTATGAGCCGTGTTTCCAGGTGAGTATTCGGCGCCGAGGATTTACTATGGGCGTTTCGACACCCTCGAGGAGGATCTGCCATGCGAACCGTCCAGACCCTTACCGTGACGTCGGTGCTCGCGATGCTGTGTCTCTCGAGCGCCTGCTCACCCAAACAGGCGGCCGAACCCGCCGCCAGCGTGACACCTCCCGCGCAGGCGCCGGCGACCATGGAACAGGCCGCCCCGGCACTGGAACGGACGCCATCGCCCGAGGGCGCGAAGGTATTCTTCATAACTCCGCAAGACGGTGCGACCGTGACCAGCCCCGTGCACATCGAGTTCGGGATCGAGGGCATGACGGTCGCCCCGGCCGGCGACCAGACGCCGAACTCGGGCCATCACCATCTGCTCGTCGACACGCCGCTGCCGGATCTGTCCCTGCCCATCCCCAAGGACGCGCAGCACATACACTTCGGCGACGGCAGCACGTCCACGGATCTCGAGCTGTCTCCGGGCGAACACACGCTGCAGCTCCTGCTCGGCGACTACCGCCACGTCCCCCACGACCCTCCGGTCATGTCGACACAGATCACCATAACCGTCGAATAGACAGTTGAGTGCGGCGGTCCGGGACACTAAAATTCCCGGGCCACCGACAATCCCGCCCATGAACCCATCGAGCACATCCCGGAAGATCGGCATCAGCGGCCTCGCCGCCTACATTCCACCATACCGGGTCTGGCTCGAGGACTGGTGCGACTGGACCGGTAACCACTGGCCGAAGATCCGCGAGGTCGTCGGCCGAAGCTTCCGCGTACGCGGACCCGATCAGAGCGTCTACACGATGGCGGCCACGGCCGTCATGCGCCTGATCGAGCAGTACGATGTCGATCCGGAGCGGATCAAGTTCCTGGGACTCGGCACCGAGTCGAGTTCCGACAACTCGGCCGGCGCGATCATCGTCAAGGGCATGGTCGATCGCGCGCTCATCGCGCGCGGGCGCCCCCCCATCGCGCGCAGTTGCGAAGTGCCCGAGTTCAAGCACGCCTGCCTCGGCGGGGTCTACGGTATGAAGGGCGCGATACGGCACCTTGCGCTCGACGGCGCCGGCGGTCAGGCGATCGTCGTCTGCGCCGACATCGCCGAATATGCACGCGGCTCGAGCGGAGAACCGACGCAGGGCGCGGGAGCCGTGGCGATGCTGCTCGAGGAGAACCCGACGCTGGCCGTCGTCGACTTGCCCGCGTCCGGTTCGGCGTCGGATTACCGGATCATGGACTTCCGCAAACCGATGTCGCGTTTCTGTGGACAGGACCGTTCCGAGACGCACCAGGTACAGGACTATCCGGTGTTCAACGGCAAGTACTCGACGACCTGTTACATCGACGAGACGCTGCACGCACTGAACGACATGTACATGAAGCGCGGCCTCGATCCGGCCGCGTACATGCGCCGCCTGCGCACCATCTTCATGCACCGGCCGTACCGGCGCATGCCCGAGACGGGCTGGGCCGTGTCGTATCTTTTCGCGATGAGCCGCGGCAGCGCGGAGG
>JBAUVS010000193.1:0-4272 GCA_049583345.1 Woeseiaceae bacterium | reverse complement strand
CGCCTGCGGGGCCTGTTGCGCATCGATTGCCGGCTGGAACGAGACCGGGTCCACGAACAGCGTGTATTCACGGCTGATATGCGGTGTGTACGGACAATCGACGGTGACGCGCATCGACATCAACGGTTCCTGCACGACGCGGCTGCCGGTAATCGCGATCACGCCGTTGCTGACGATGAGCGACGCCTTGCCGACCGACGGCAGCCGGTCGGCGGCCATGACCTGCTGGACGCTGACGCAGGTGTCGGACACGATCTCGTTCGGCGCCAGCGCATAGGCGATGCTGGCGCGCAGTGGCTGGCCGAGCGACGAGTGCACTTGCAGGTCGCCGAGCTCGAGCGCATGCGCGGGCAGAGCGACGAGACTGCCGCCGACCACGGCGAGCGCCGGCAGCAGCGCCTTCGCAGCCTGTTCGGATGTCCGGACGCGTCCGGTTTTCGATTTCGACGATCTCTTCACTTCGTAGCCCTCACTTCGTAGGCCCCGCGATTCTATGAGTCCCGCAGCTTATTCGCGGCCGGTCCGGGACCGCTATGAAGCATTCTATGTTTTGCCGTTCGCGCATCGTTAGGGCATGGTTCAGCAGACAAAGCGTGACACCCGTCACACTTCCGGTCCTCTACGCAGCTAATTGGCGTGTGCCGCCACCAGATCGGCCAGCGTCGTGTGCTTGCTCGTGCCGAGATCCTCGAGGACGACCTCGGGTTCGTGAACATAATGTCCCTGCATGAAGTCCAGGCCGAGCTGGAACAGCACGGCCATCGCATTGGCGTTCTCGACGCGCTCGGCGATTGTCTTGATGTCGCGCTCGCGAGCCGCGGTAACGATCTTCTCGACGCGCTGCTGCAATTCGGTGTCGGTCATCAGCGAGTGCATCAGTTCGCCGTCGACCTTGAGGTAGCCGGGCTTCAGGATGTCGAGGATCTGGAAACGCTCCTGGTCGATGCCGTAGTGTTCGAGCGCGAATCCCACGCCCATCTTGCGCAGCTTGTTCACCACGGCCTGGGTCTGCTTTATGTGCTTCGCCGCCTCGCGTTCGGGGATCTGCATCACGAGACGCGAACAGTCGAACTTCCTCTTGTCGAATTCCGCTTCCATCCAGGCGATGGTCGTGGCGTCGAGTACCGATTGCCGCGACAGCCGGACGAACACCCGATCGGCATCCGATTCGTTGCAGAAGTCCATCGCCGCGCGGACCATCCAGCGATCGATATTCTTCATCATGTTGTTGCGCTCGGCGGCCGGCAGGAACTCGGACGGCAGCACGGAGTTGCCCTGTTCGTCGAGCATGCGTACCAGCAGGTCGTACATCTCGATGCCGTCGCTGCGCAGGCCGGCGATGGGGAGCTGGGCGAGCCGGAACCGGTCCTCCATCAGGGCGGCCTTCAGGTGCTTGATCCAGATCGCGTCGAATTCCTTCTGCTTGGTGTCTTCCTTCGCCGTGTCGTTCAGGCAGGCCGTGTTGCCTCCGGCCTGCTTGCCCAGCATGTAGCCGTCGACCGCGCCGGCCACGAATTCCTCGAGCGAGCCGTACATCTCGTTGAACGGGCACACGCCGACCGTGCAGGTGAGCTGGGCCGAGCGGTCCTCGACGTCGAACGTGAGCTTGCGGATATGCTCGCAGAGCTGCCTGCCCCAGACCTCGGCGTCGCGTGCGCTGCCGCGATGCAGCAGCACCATCAGCGCCGTGCCCTCGAAGCGGCCGGCCAGGTCGCGCGGGTGCAGGCGTTTGCGCACGACATCGGCGAACTGGGCCAGCACCTCGTCGGAATTGAGGATGCCGACCTTGTTGCAGACCTGGGAAAACTTGTCGATTCGGATATAACAGAGTACGTGCAGTCCGGACGGCGGCTTCTTGGCGAGGCGCTTCTTCAGCCGCTCGACGAACTGGGCGCGGTGGAAGAACAGCGTCGTGGGATCGCGTTTCAGCGCATCGTGCACGAGCTTCGTCGGCTCGATCGTCGCCGAGTCGGGCGGCGCGATACGGACCTGCACGCAGGGGCCGTTGTCGAACGAGAACTTGCGGAACTCGAGCTTGACCTCGTTGCCGTCGTCGCTGGCTACGAGTGACTTTGCGGAAAGCCGCTCGTCGGGCGCCCATTTGCCGGCGATCGCCGCAATCAGGGCGCCCTTGATCGCGGCACGGCTCTCGGCCTCGAAGTTGTCCATCAGCGGCAGGCCGACGACTTCGTCGTTGCTGGCCGCCCGGAACAGCTTCAGCCAGGCGTCGTTGACGTCGGTGATGATGCCGTCTTCGACGAGCGCGATGGCGGCGCTCGAGGATTGCATGTGGTCCTTAAGCTGGCGCTTGTACTCGGTGGCGTGATGGATCGTGGAGTTCAGCGCACGCTCCACGCGCAGGGCACGCAGCTCCCGCGTGACGACCGATTGCAGGCGGTCCTTGAGCCCGATCGACACGAGGTCGCAGGCGCCGTGCTTCATCGCGTCCTGGATGCTCTTCTCGTCGGCCGTCTGCTTGAGGGCGATGACCGGCACTTCCGGGTTGTAGCGTTCCTTCTGCTTGACGATCTCGCGGACGCTGGCCGGGAACCGGTCGCAGTTGACGATCATCAACTCGACGTCTTCGGTGGCGAGGGTGGTATCGAGGTCCTTGGGTTTCCTGACCCAGTGACAGTGCGCGGCATGGCCCGCATCGCGCAACGCGCCGTTGATCAGAGCGACGTCATCCTGATTCTCGGTGAGGACTGCAATGGATATGCTGTGGCGCCCGTTCAAATTGCGTCCCTTCCGACGGTCCGGCGACGTCCAGGTCGGCACGGATTCTGTTAAAGGATTTTGAGTCTAGCACCGCCTCCCGGACAGTCTCTCCCGGCATGTCAAATTCGTGACGGGTATCAAATTTCGGTGTGCAAATAGCGGATTCATTGTGATAATTGCGGCCCCCATGGGCACCCCCCGACGACTCGGGTAGAATTCCGGATTATGGCAAATTACAGCACCAACGAATTTCGTGCCGGACTGAAGATCATCCTCGACGCCGATCCCTACATCATCGTCGAGAACGAATTCGTCAAGCCGGGCAAAGGTCAGGCCTTCAACCGCGTTCGCGTAAAGAACCTGAAGACCGGCCGCACGGTCGACAAGACCTTCAAGTCGGGCGAGAGCATCGAAGCCGCCGACGTCATCGATACCCCGATGCAGTACCTGTATTCGGACGGCGAGTTCTG
The DNA here is from genome assembly GCA_049583345.1 of Woeseiaceae bacterium. GTDB lineage: Bacteria > Pseudomonadota > Gammaproteobacteria > Steroidobacterales > Woeseiaceae > UBA1847. The sequence continues at coordinate 1,084 of JBAUVS010000193.1, read as the reverse complement.
GCACTTCATGAAACCCGATACGTTCGAACAATACGCCGCCGACGAGAGCGCGGTAGGCGATACGCGCGACTGGATCAGCGACGGCGACATGTGTCAGGTCACGCTCTGGAACAACGCGCCGCTGCTCGTCGAGCCGCCGAACTTCGTCGAACTCGAGATCGTCGAGACCGATCCCGGCGTCAAGGGCGATACCGCCAGCGGGGGGGTGAAGCCGGCCAAGTTGTCTACCGGTGCCGTGGTGCGCGTGCCCCTGTTCGTCGATCAGAACGAAGTGATCCGGGTGGACACGCGTTCCCGCGAGTACGTCTCGCGCGTCAAATAAAGCGGGTGCCGGCCGCAAGCGATTCGCAGAACGCCGCGCACAAGGACTCGATGCCGGCCTGATCCGCCGCGCCGAAGCGATCGAGCGCCGGGCTGTCGATGTCGAGTACGCCGACGAGTCTGCCGTCCATCGACAGCGGCACGACGAGTTCCGAGCGCGATACCGGGTCGCAGACGATGTGACCCGGGAACGCGTGCACGTCGGCGACACGCTGCGTCGTCCCGGTCGCGGCGGCCGTACCGCAGACGCCTTTGCCGAGCGGGATGCGCACGCACGCGGGTTGCCCCTGGAACGGGCCGAGCACGAGGTCGTCGCCGCGCAGCACGTAGATGCCCAGCCAGTTGACGTCCGCCAGCGCGTCGTACAGCAGCGCGACGAAGTTGGACGCGTTCGCCAACGGGTCCGATTCGCCGGCGACGAGCGCGCGCAGCTGGCTCGCAAGGAGTGCGTAGTCGGTGTCAGGCATCCGCGTGCTCGCTTTCGAAAGTCATCACGTCGCGTATATCGTCCGTCCCGTCGAGCACCATCTGCAAGCGTTCCACGCCGACGGCGACGCCGGCGCAGTCGGGAAGGCCTGCGTGCAGCGCATCGACCAGGTGGCGGTCCCAGGGGACGGCCGCGCGTCCGAGCCGTTGCCGCATGTCGAGGTCGTCATCGAAGCGTCGACGCTGCACGTCGGCGTCGGTCAGCTCGACGTAGCCGTTCGCGAGTTCCGTCGCCCCGCGGAACACTTCGAAACGGTCCGCGACGCGCGCGTCGGCG
>JBAUVS010000192.1:0-1553 GCA_049583345.1 Woeseiaceae bacterium | reverse complement strand
CCGACGCACCAGCCTTCGAACAGCACGACGTCGACCGGCGCCTCGACGCGCGGCCATTGCGCTTCCGGCAGACGATCGTCGCAGCCCTTGTCGAAGGCGGGCAAACCGACGGTCCGCGGAGGGCCACCTGCCGTCAGCACGTCGAGCGTGCGTTCGCCGAGCCCGATATCGTGCGTGCCGGGCACACCCCGCGTCGCGAACAGCGGTTGCGAGTCGCGGGACAGTGCCTCGCGCTCCGCCCGGGTCAGGTAGATGTCGTCGATCGAAAGGCAGGCGGTCGCCAGCCCGGTCTCGCGGCGCAACCAGTGCGAAAGGAACAGGGCCAGCGTCGACTTGCCGGAGCCCTGCGCGCCATTGATACCCACGATGACGGGACGGCCGCAGTCGCGACGCAAGGCGCGAATCCGCTCCGCCAGCGGCGCCAGGTACTCGACCGCGCTCCCGACATAGCTCTCCGGAAGGCGTTCGGCGCGCCGCAGCGATTCGATCCAACCGGGTGCGCCATCGGGCATCGCTAACCCTGGTCCCGGATAAGTCCCTGTTCCTTCATCGCCCGGTGCACCCCGTCGTCCCGCAGCCAGCGTTCAAAGAAGGCGTTCAGGGCCCGGTATTCGGACAGGGGTTTGTCCTGTGCCCGCCCCCAGCGCAACATCGGAATCGCGTACGCATCGGCGATGCTGCGCCGACTTCCCGCGATGTATTCCCGGTCCTCCAGATGCCGATCGAGATGCTCGTAAAATTTGGCGACCAGCCGTTGCGCGGCGGCCTTCACTGCGGCCTTGTCCGCCTCCGAATCGCCGGTCGTATAGCGGCCGGGGTTGAAAAACGGAAAATACGCGGGGTGCAGGTCCCCTGTCAGGAAGGCCATCCACCGATTCAATTCGTAATTCGAATCGGGCGTGCCGTCGCCGCCGAGCGCGGCCTCCGGGAACGACTCGGCCTGCCAGTGCAGAATCGCGTCCGCCTGCGTATAGATCCTGTCGCCGTGTTCGAGAGCCGGCACGACACCGAGCGGATTGACCTTCAGGTACTCGGGATCGCCCTTCTCGATCCGTACCGCTTCGAACGGCTCACCGATCCAGTTGAACACGATGTGCGGCGCGAGTGCGCAGGAACCGGGGAAATAGTACAGTTTCATGAAATCCTCCTTGGTCGGTGACAGCTTACCGAGCTTCCTCCTGCGGTGGAAACGCCGGGACCTGCCCTGCCCGTTTCAAATGGAGTCGCCCGCAAATGTTCCCGTTCCGTGATGATAATCCGCAGCTCAGGGTCCCGTATGTCGTCTTTGCCATCATCGCCCTCAATGTGCTGGTGTGGGTATTCGTGGAGGGGCTCGGCAGCGAACCGGCGCTCAGTCGCTCGATCTGCGTGCTCGGGCTCATCCCCGGCGAGGTACTGGGCCACGTCGACCTGTCGAATCTGTCGGTCGACCGGTTGCCCTGCCCGGTGGACGAACAGGGCAGCTGGTTCACGGTGTTGAGCTCGATGTTCATGCACGGCGGCTGGATGCACATCATCGGCAACATGTGGTTCCTGTGGATCTTCGGCGACAA
>JBAUVS010000191.1:0-4911 GCA_049583345.1 Woeseiaceae bacterium | reverse complement strand
GTCCACAGTGCCGTGGCCGCGTTCACCAGGCGCGGCTCGGCACCGCCGCCGGCCAGCGTAACCGGGAACGCGATGTGATCGGAATACTTCCGGATCAGCGTCTCCAGTCGCTGCGGTACGGCGAATTCCGTCTCGGTATCCTTCAGATGCAGTATTACCGCCGTACCCCGCTCCGGCCGCTCGATCGGCTCCACGGTGAACTCGCCCTGCCCGTCCGACTCCCAGCGCACGGCCTCGGTGATGCCGAGCCCGGCCCGCCGCGACTCGACGACGACACGATCCGCGACGATGAACGCCGAATAGAAGCCGACGCCGAACTGACCTATGAGCCTGGCATCCTGCTGCTGGTCGCCCGTCAGTCGTTCGAGGAACTCGGCCGTGCCCGAGCGTGCGATCGTGCCGAGATGCTCGATGAGTTCGTCGCGCGACATGCCGATACCGTTGTCGATCACGGCAATCGTGTTGTTGTCCCCGTCGTATTCGACCCGGATGCGGAGTTCCGTATCCTCGGCCAGCAATTCGGGTCTCGCGAGCGCTTCGAAGCGGAGCTTGTCGGCGGCGTCCGATGCGTTCGAGATCAGCTCACGCAGGAAAATCTCCTTGTGGCTGTACAGGGAGTGGATCATCAGCTTCAGGAGCTGGCGGACTTCGGCCTGGAAGCCGAGCGTCTCGCGGTCGGTCTCGTTACCCACGCGTCGATCTCCGAATCTTGATTGCACGGCGCGTCGCCCCGACGACGCCGTCTGGCGTCGACTACGATAAGGCCTCGTCAGGCTATTTCAAGGCGGAGTGGTGTGCGCCCCTGGCACACACCGGTATCAGGCGACCGGCTCGAGGTGGATGTGCGGGGCCGTAACTGCCCGATACAGCAGCGTAACGAACATGAGCAGCGCCGCGGCCAGTGCCAGCGGAGGATGCGATAACGCGAGCAGGATGCCGCCGATCTGCAGTGCGAGGCCGATGCAGGCAGACACCAGCAATTGAACAAAACGCCGGATTCGCTCGCCGATCAGGCCGACCGCGGCTACGAGATCGTCGAGATCGTCGAACAGCTGTGCAATGCGTTCCATCGACTCGTACTGCCTTATCCGTTATCTGACGATGGACAGTAGCGGGACGGGATTCTTGGTCTCCCGTACGCTTTCGGCCGTTTCGAGGAGCGCATCGTCGTTCGTCTGCTTGGCGTGCGCGATGGCTCGATGAAACAGTTCCCAGCGTTGCCGTGCGGATTCGTTCTTGAGCGAAATCACGGGCGATTCAGTCTTCGTGCTCTTGTTTGACATACTTCGAAATCGCAATGTCTGACTCCATGATTCGCACTATAGTTTGCTCGCTCGGGACGCTCCGTGAGGCACTTCACAGCTTCATTTTGCGGTGGGTTGCGAGCGTCCCCCAAATGCGAGAAATAAGACGCAGTACCGGTTCGCAGGGGTACCGTTTCGACATTGCCGGAGTGACTCGTATCACGGGCGACGTGCGACAACCCCCGGAATGAAAAACGCCGGCTGCATGCCGGCGTCTCTTGCGCGATCGTCCGGAACGACCTTCAGTCGTCCTTCTCCGGATTCCAGTTCCGTTTCACTTTCTCGGACCAGTTACGATAGCCCTTCCAGGTATACAGGGCCGGATCGATGCCGGCTCTTCGGCCGCGCGGCGCAGGCGCCTTCGAGATCCACTGGCGATACTGTTGCCAGCCATCCGCATCATTCGCCGCGGGCTGGCTCGGCGAGACGGCCTTCTCGGCCGCGTTGGCCTCGTCGGCCTGCGCCTCCGCATCCCTGCTCACGTCCACCCAATGTAGGTGTTTGCTTTCCGGCATGACTGCACCCGGTCGATCCTTTCCTGCATGCTACGGACGGACCGCGCGGAATCACAGGAACTGGATCACAGTGCATACCGGCACTATTTCCAGTCTTTTCAATCGATTAAGCGGCAGTTTGACTTAATCGGCGCCGCAACCGAACGCTGCCGGCACAGCGTTTGACAATAAGCCGGCGAGTCCCCGGCCGCCGTGCGGATTTCGAGGCGTCAGCGTGTCAGCTCACCCGGTAACACGGCGAGTAGTCGGCACCGGAGAGCTTCATGCGATTCTGGCCGACGAATGCAGCGAGCAGATCGTCGAGCAATTGCATGTAGGCTTTCGAGCCGTGTATCTCGAACGGGCCGTTCGCCTCGATGACGGCCGCCGTATCCTCGCGTACGTTGCCCGACACGATCCCGGAGAATGCGCGCCTGAGATTGACTGCAAGGTCGTGCTTCGGCATGTCTTCGTCGATCCGCAGACTGCCCATCGACTCGTGCGTGGCCACGAAAGGCAGCTGGAACTGCCGGTCGATTTTCAGGTGCCAGTTGAAATAGTAGGCGTCGCCCTGCCTGTCGCGGAGGGCCCGGACGCCGCCCATCCCGGACAGCATCTTGCGAGCGACGGCACGCGGATCGTCGATGATGATGGAGTATCGCTTCCGCGCGGCATCGCCGAGCGTCGCGCCGACGAAGTCGTCGATGCGACGGAAATAGTCCGCCGCCGATTCCGGCCCGCTCATGACCAGCGGGAACGGTTGTTCCCGGTTGTCCGGGTGCAGCAGCACGCCGAGCAGGTAGAGGATCTCTTCGGCGGTTCCGACACCGCCCGGGAACACGACGATGCCGTGGCCGAGGCGTACGAAGGCTTCGAGCCGTTTCTCCATGTCGGGCATGATCACCAGGGAATTGACGATCGGATTCGGCGCCTCGGCGGCGATGATGCCGGGTTCCGTGATACCGATGTACCTGCCGTTGCGGATTCGCTGCTTCGCGTGGCCGATCGTCGCGCCCTTCATCGGTCCCTTCATGGCGCCCGGGCCGCAGCCCGTGCAGACGTTGAGACCCCTGAGACCCAGTTCGTAACCCACCTGCTTGGTGTAATCGTACTCGGCGCGGCTGATCGCGTGGCCGCCCCAGCAGACGACGACGTTGACGTCGGCCGGCAACCTGAGCAGGCCGGCATTGCGGACGATGTGGAATACGGCGTCGGTAATGCCTTCACTGCTCGCGAGGTCGAATCGGCCGCTGTCGACGATCTCGTTGCGCGTGTAGACGATGTCCCGCAGCACCGCGAACAACAATTCGCGGATTCCACGGATCATCTTGCCGTCGACGAAGGCCGACCCGGGGGCGCCGGCAAGCGAAACCTTCAGACCCCGGTGTTGCTGTATGAAGCCGATCTCGAATCTGCGGTAGCGCTCGAGCATGGCCCGCGCGTCGTCAGCCTCGCTCCCCGAATTCAGCACGGCCAGCATGCAGCGTCGCAGGAGCCCGTACATCCCACCCTCGCCGCTCGAGCGCAGTTCGTCGACCTCGACCTGTGAAAGTACTTCGAGGCTGCCTTCGGGCCAGACCTCGGCGTCGACGGCTTCGGAGCCGGACGTGATCTCGAAGCCCCCAGCAGTCGTGACGGCAGCTTTTTCTCCGCTGGACAAGGCGTGCTCGGTCAGGGCCGGATTTCGATCGGCGTGTTGGTCCCGGTCATCAGCCAGATATCGATCATGGCCGAGTTCGACACGGCGATGCAGCCGTTGGTCCAGTCCTGGGTACGATAGTAAGTCTCCGACCGTGTCGGCGCGTTCGGTCGACCGTGGATCATGATCGCGCCGCCGGGATCGCGACCTTTGGCGCGTGCCTCACGGACGTCTTGGTAACTCGGATAAGACACGTGGATGGACAGGAAATAGTCGCTGTTCGGATTGCGCGTATCGAGGAAATAATTGCCCTCCGGCGTACGATTGTCTCCTTCGTATTGCTTGTCGCCTTCGGGGCGCATCCCGAGCGCGATTTTGTAGGTCCGGAACGGCTCGCCGTCCTTGATCAGGTACAGCTTGCGCTCGCCCTTGACGACCAGGACCTTGTCCGCCGTGGGGAACACGGTCGCGTGCAATCCGCCCGAGAGCGGCGCAAATGCCAGCACTCCCAGCGTCAGCGCGGCCGCCGTCAGGCGCATGTTCGATCGTTCAGGCACTGGCTGTATCCGTGGACATCGCAGCGTAGGTTAGCAGACCGACCGACACCGGAAAATGCCGGGAGTCACAGGTTGCGCCCCGCGATCCAGCCGATCGCAAAGCCGATTGCACCGGCGCCGGCCGTATAGATCGGCAGGAATCGAAACAGCTGCCCGGCCGCGGGCGGATCGCCAAACATGCCGTGCAGGTTCACCGCGAACGCGTAGTGCAGGTACGCCGACAAGCCGACCGCCGGGATCGCATAGCCGATCGTCCCGAGCGGCAGCTTCCAGCCCGCGCCGGCGAACCGGCCGGCGCCGCGCCGCAGCGCGACGAAGGCGAGTACGAGAACGATTGCGGGCGGCAGCAGATTGCGCAGGGCATAGCTTCCGCCGGATTCCGTCGCGGCGAACCACGCGCCCAGCGCCACATAGGCGAGGACGAGCGGTGCCATCTTCAGGACAGTGCTCCGCATCAGGTTTCCCCGACGGGCGACAGCACCGGGAACTGCACTCGCGTACCGGGCCTGACGGTGTCCGGATCCACTTCGGGGTTGTACTGGCGGAACAGCCACATGGGCACGTCGTACTTGCGGAGCGCCAGGATCCAGATCGATTCGCCCGGTGCGATCACATGTTCCTTCACGCCGGAGATGACGTGCTCGCGGAAGAAAGCATCCTGCTGTGCGCGGTGGTAGGCGACCCGTCGATCTTCGAAGGTCTTCGCGTCGACCTTGCTGAGGTCGAGCCGGATACGCTGCCCGACGTCGACGGGATGGTGGAATGCCAGGCCGTTGATATCGCGGAGCCGCTGGGTACGGATCTCCAGCCAGTCCGCGAAATGTCCGAGCGTCTCCAGCGGCTGGATCTCGATCGTACCGTCGTCCGCCACGCTGTAGTCGCTGGGGTCGGACAGCAACGCGGTCTGGATCGTCCCG
>JBAUVS010000190.1:0-2147 GCA_049583345.1 Woeseiaceae bacterium | reverse complement strand
GACTGTCCCGAGACTCCTGCATGCCCTGCTGCCGCCGCTCACCCTGATCCTCGCCGTGCTCGGTTCGATATTGGCGGGACTCGCGACGCCCACGGAGGCGGCGGGCGTGGGTGGCATGGGAGCGCTGGTGCTGGCACTGGCTCGGCGCCAGCTCGACCTCACGCGTCTACGGGAGATCATGCGCAGCACGCTGAAGATCAGCAGCATGGTATTCATGATCCTGATCGGAGCGTCGATGTTCTCACTCGTGTTCCGCGGCTACGGCGGGGACGACGCCGTGCGCGACATCCTGCACTCCCTGCCCGGCGGCGTGATCGGGGCCGTCGCGGTAGTGATGCTGGTGATGTTCCTGCTCGGCTTCGTACTCGACTTCATCGAGATCACGTTTGTCGTCGTGCCCATCGTCGGACCGGTGTTGCTCGCGATGGGCCTCGACCCGGTCTGGCTGGGCATCATGATCGCGATCAACCTGCAGACTTCGTTCCTCACGCCGCCGTTCGGCTTCGCGCTGTTCTATCTGCGCGGTGTCGCACCGGCCAGCGTCACGACGGCACAGATCTATCGCGGCGTGATTCCGTTCGTCGCGATCCAGCTGCTGGCGCTGCTGGTGCTCGCACTCGTCCCCGAACTTGCGACCTGGTTACCGCAACAGATCTACTCGAACTAGGGAAACTCTGATCAATTCGTCATTGCGAGGAGCGAAGCGACGCGGCAATCCACAGCTCGTTGAATTCAAACACTGGATTGCGTCGCTTCGCTCGCAATGACGAATCGTTTTTCAATTAATCAGAGGTTCCCTGCAGCTTGCGCGTCTCCAGGTACGCCTGCTCGCTGATGCGCTGGTAACTGGCGGATTTCTCGAGGTAGTCGTAGTAGGAAGCCTGGATCTTCGCGGCCATCGGGTCGTTGGCGGACATCTCGTCCACCAGGTCTTTCGTGATCGACTTGAACAGCGTGAGCACGTCGTCCGGGAATCGCCGGAGCTCGACGTCCGGGTCCTCGGCGAGTTGCGCGAGCGCCATCGCGTTACCGTGCGTGTACTCGGCGACCATGTCCGTCACGATCGCCTCGCAGGTGTTCTCCACGATGCCCTTGAGGTCGTCCGGCAGACCCGCCCAGGCGTCCGCGTTGACGATGCACTCGAGGCCCGGCCCCGGTTCCTGCCAGCCCGGGTAATAGTAGTACTTGGCCGCCTTGTGCAGGCCGAAGGCGATGTCGTTGTACGGGCCGACCCACTCGCAGGCATCGATCGCGCCCGTCTGCAGGGACGTGAAGATCTCGGAGCCGGGCATCGTCACCGGCGTGCCGCCGGCGCGGCGGATGACCTCGCCCCCCAATCCCGGTATGCGCATCTTGAGGCCCTTGATGTCCGCAACCGAGTTGATCTCCTTGTTGAACCAGCCGCCCATCTGCACGCCGGTGTTGCCGCAGGGAATCGGCACCAGCTTGAATGGCGCGTAGAGTTCACGCCACAGCTCGAGTCCGCCGCCGTAGTACAACCAGCCGTTCAGTTCGACGTAATTCAGGCCGAAGGGGATCGACGTGAAGTACTGCGCCGCCGGCACCTTGCCCTTGTGATAGTAGGACGCATCGTGGCCCATCTCGACCGTGCCGCGGCTCACGGCATCGAACACCTCGAAGGCCGGCACCAGTTCGCCGCCGCCGTATACCTTGATCTTCAGGCGCCCGTCCGACGCCTTCCCGATCCGCTCGGCCAGGTGATCCACTGCAATACCCATGCCCGGGTACTTGGGCGGCCAGGAGGTGACACAGGACCACTCGAAGGTCTCCGGGTCTTGCGCGGCAGCGTGGCTCCGGTCCTCCGTCTCGCGGCTGCAGGCGGCAGCACCCGCCGCGGCGAGGCTGGTGACGAACTGTCTTCTCTTCATGCCCGGTACCGATTCGGCCTGTCCGGCGTCAAGTGTATGAGCAAGCCCGATCGAAGCCAATGCGCGGAGATGCCTGGCCCAGCTTCCCACATACTGGGACATATTCCAGAATAATTGGGAACGATATCCCCCCAGACAATAATTGATCATCATGTGGGGATATTCTAGCGTCTATGCCGCAATATTTGGCCCTTCGGTGGGTATCCGATAGCAAGACGGGCCCCGTTCTTGCGAGCGGGGCCCGTACCTTCCCTGGTC
>JBAUVS010000189.1:0-2160 GCA_049583345.1 Woeseiaceae bacterium | reverse complement strand
GCCGCAACACCCTGCTGCGATTCAGTGAGCCGCTCGCATTGAGCTCGATCGTCCAGGACGGGCTCGATGTTCCGCTCGCGGTTCGCAAGGTGTCGCGCATCCTGCGCGTGCATTTCCGCCAGCGCCGCGCTGCCACCGTCGGCCCGGACCTGTCGAACCGGCGCACACTCGCGAGCCAGGTCATGCTCATGCCGAGCGTGCGACGGGCGATCGAGATCGAGTCCGGCGCCGATGCGGCGCGCCGGGAGGCCGCCGAGCGCAAGGTGCTGCAGTACGTTAACGAGATCGGTGCCGACATCTCCTTCCCCGCGATCCGGGTCATGGTGCGGGTGTTGCGCTGGCTCTGGCAACGCATCTACGAAGGGATCGAACTCGGGCACATCGATCGTCTGCACGATGTCGCGAAAGAGAAAGTCATCGTCTATGTGCCTTGCCATCGCAGTCATTTCGACTATCTGCTGCTGAGCTACATCTGCTACGAACAGGGTTTGCAGCTGCCCCACATCGCTGCAGGTATCAATCTCAACATGCCGTTCGTCGGCCCTGTCCTGCGCCGCGGCGGCGCGTTCTTCCTGCGCCGGAGCTTCAAGGGCAATCGACTTTACGCGACCGTGTTCGACGCCTATCTCAACCAGCTGCTGGCGCGCGGCTATTCGATCGAATACTTCGTGGAAGGCGGGCGCAGCCGCACGGGACGCCTGCTGGCGCCGAAGGGCGGCATGCTCGCGATGACCGTCCATTCCTATGTGCGGCATCCGAAACGGCCGGTGGTGTTCGTACCCGTGTATTTCGGCTACGAGAAGCTGATCGAGGGCGATGCGTTCATCAACGAGCTCGGAGGTGCGGAGAAACAGAAGGAGTCGCTGTTCGGGCTCGTTCGCTCGATCAAGTCCCTGCGCGAGCATTTAGGCCGCGTCTACGTAAACGTCGGCGAGCCCATCGAGCTCGAAGGCATGCTCGATAGCGTACAGCCGGCCTGGCGCGAGATCGCGGAAGACGACGGCGAGCGCCCGGCATGGATGACGGCCGTCATCGACGAACTCGGCGACAGGATCATCGGCGGTATCAATTCGGCCGCCGCGGTGACGCCGATCAGCCTGCTCGCCTACGTGTTGTTGTCGACCCCCAAGCAGAAAGTCGGGCTGGAGGAGCTGCGCTCGCAGCTCGCGCTCAGCAAGAGATTGCTCGAACGGTTTCGATATTCCGATTCGGTGACGGTACCTGACTGGAGCCCCGACGAGATCATCGCACACGGCGAGAAACTCGATGTGATCAGCCGGACCTCGCACCCGATGGGCGATGTCATCCACATGGCCGAGCACACGGCCGTCCTGATGACCTACTTCAGGAACAACATCCTGCACCTGCTGGCGGTGCCGGCCTCGGTAGCCAGCTGCTTCATCCAGGGCCGCCGGCTCGCGCACACCGAATTGCAGCGGCTCATCCGGCTGATCTATCCCTTCATGCGCCGGGAACTGGCGCTGCAATGGGGCGACGACGAGGTGGATGCCATCACCACGATCGCCATCGACACGCTCGTGGACGCCGGCCTCCTCAAGCGCGGCATGCGCAGATCCATACTCGAACGGCCGCCGGCCGGCTCCGCGAAAGCATACCAGCTGTTGATGCTGGGGCAGTCGATGGTCCCCATGCTGCAGCGCTTCTACCTCGTCATCGCCATCCTCGTGCAAAACGGGTCCGGCAAGCTTACCCGCAGCCGGCTCGAGCGGATGTGCGAGATGTCCGCGGAGCGGCTGTCGATGATCTATGGGCTGCACTCGCCCGACTTCTTCAACAAGGTGCTGTTCCAGGACTACATCCGGATGCTGCAGGAGCAGGACGTCCTGCGCCGCAACGAGGCGGGCATGCTGGAATTCGACCAGGGCATCGTCGGCATCGGCGCCGACGCCCGCCTGGTACTGGGTGAGGAAATCCGCCACAGCATCCTGTCTCTGGCCGTCAACGAACACCTCCCCGACGAATGAACGTCGTCTCCTTCTACCGGTTCCTGGACCTCGCGGAGCCGAAAGTCTTCGCGGCCGGATTGCGTGCCGAATGCGAGCGGCAAGGCGTGCTCGGGACGATCCTCGTGGCCGGGGAGGGCGTGAACGGCACGATCGCGGGCGCCGCCGCCGACCTGCGCGGCGCACTGGCATGGAT
>JBAUVS010000188.1:0-3477 GCA_049583345.1 Woeseiaceae bacterium | reverse complement strand
TGGCATTTACAGACGCTCTGAAATCCTTTCTGAAACGCAAAATGCCCGCTGTGCGCCGCACAGAAAAGTGGCCGTTCATCCCCGGTCTCTATTACGTCGTCGATGACACGGCCCCGGTTGTGGTCGTTGCGCCGGACAACGAAGCGCTTGCCGAAACCCTCTCGGCGCTGTCGGTGCAGGGCCTGTGCATGATCAGCCCGGTCTGTCGCGGCGTGTCGGACGTCGAGAAGCTGACTCGCAACGTCGAGGCCAACCTCGCGGTGAGCTGTATCGTCCTGGCAGCCGGCGAAGAGGGTAAGGAATATCCTGCCGTCGAAGCGCTGTGCGCCATCTTCGACGATGACGACGAGGGCATTTCCGAGAAGGCCCGCAAGATCGCGCATGGCGTAAGGGGCAAACTCAAGGCGTTCGACTTCGCGGCACTCCAGAAGCGGGTCCATGTCGTCAACATGCTCGACTGCGTCGAGGTCGACAAGATCATTGCCGGCGTCATCAAACATGGCTCGGAAGGATCCAGGCCGGACACCGGATTCGTCGTGCACGATCGCGACCCCGCGCTCGGCGTGCCCCGCGTGATTGCTCCGACGGCAATCTCACACGACTACCAGCACGACAAGGCCGGCAAGTTCATTATCGGCACGGACAGGGAGTCCATCGTCGTCGAACACTACAACTCGAAAGGAGAGTTGCTGCGGTTGATCCAGGGCGCTTCGGCGCGCGATCTTTGTCTCATGATCATCCGCAACGGCTGGATCAGCAGGCTCGATCATGCGGCGTTTCTCGGGCGTGAGCTGGCGCTGGCGGAAATCGCCGTGCACCAGGGCACCCCTTACGAGCGCAGCGACGAGGATCGCAAACAAGACAACGCTCCGGACGATCAATAGTGGCTGCCCGATCTGCCGACCGATCCGGCACCCGGTCCAGGTTCGGTACTTTCGGGGGTGTGTTCACGCCGAACGTGCTGACGATCCTCGGCGTCATCATGTTCCTGCGCTTCGGCCAGATTACGGGCCAGGCCGGCATCGCCAATGCCGTCCTGATACTGGTCTGCGCGAAGTTGATCACCACCCTGACGGCCTTTTCGCTGGCGGCGATCGCGACCAATACGCGCGTCAAGGGCGGCGGCGCGTATTACCTGATCAGCCGCAGCCTCGGGGTCGAATTCGGCGGCGGCATCGCATTCGTCTTCTATCTCGCGCAGAGCGTATCGGTCGCGATGTACGTCATCGGTTTCGCCGAAGCCTTCGTCATCGCTTTCCCGGAAGTCGCGTCGAACCAGGTATGGGTCGCCTCGATCGCGAACGCGGCCGTTTTCATAACCGTACTCGTCGGGGCCGGCTGGGCGATCCGGATCCAGTACCTGATCTTGCTGGTGCTCGCTTGCGCACTGGTTTCATTCGCATTGGGCGCCGGCTCGTTGTTCTCGTTCGAGCACCTGGCGAGTAACCTGGGACCGGCCTATCCGGACGGCGCCAGCACACTGACGATGTTCGCCCTTTTCTTCCCGGCCGCGACCGGCATCATGGCGGGAGCCAACATGTCCGGTGATCTGCGCGACCCGCCCAGGTCACTGCCCCTGGGCACGTTCGCGGCGATAGGCGTGACGGCGCTGGTCTACCTTGGCCTGATTGTCCTGCTGGCCGGCGGCGTGGATCGCACAGACCTGATCTCCAACAGCCTGATCATGAACCAGGTCGCGGTCTGGCCGTCGCTGATTATCGCGGGCGTGTTTGCGGCCACGCTGTCTTCCGCGCTGGGCAGCATGCTCGGCGCGCCCCGCATCCTGCAGGCGTTTGCGCGCGATCGCGTCTTCAAGTCCCTGCTCTTTCTCGGTCGCGGCAGCGGCTCCGCGGACGAACCCAGGCGTGCCACCGCGCTGACGGCACTGGTCAGCCAGGCCGCCATCCTGCTCGGCGACCTGAACGCGATCGCACCCATTATCACCATGTTCTTCATGGTGACCTACGGAACGCTCAATCTCGCGTGCTTCTACGAGTACTACTCCGGCAATCCGAGCTTTCGTCCGCGCTTCAAATACAGCAACCGATGGCTCGCGTTGCTGGGCACGCTGGGTTGCCTGATCGCGATGCTGCTCATGGATGCGTTGTGGGCCGTCGTTTCGCTGATCGCGATGGCCGCGCTGTACTGGACGATCCGGCGAATCGGCATCGTGGCGCGCTGGGGGGATGTCCACAGCGGCATGGCCTTCGAGCGTGCACGGCTGGCGCTGCTCAAGCTGGAAAAAGAACCCGTGCATGCAAAGAACTGGCGGCCGATCATCCTGGCGCTCGGCGCCGCCAGCGCGGGGCGGCGCCGGATCCTCGAATACGGTCAGTGGCTGACCGCCGGGCGCGGCGTGCTGTCCGTCGGCCAGGTCGTCTCGCAAGGCAGCGAAGACCGCATCGAACGGGGCGAGAAGGTGGAGCACCTGATCCGCCAGACCATCGACGACGAGGGGATCGAAGCGTTCCCGGCCGTCGTGGTCGACGACGACCTGCTCGACGGACTCAAGTCCTTGCTGCTTTGCCACGGTATCGGCGGCGTGCGGCCGAACACCGTGTTGCTCGGATGGAGCGGCAGTACCGATGAACTCGAGCGGTTTTCGAATATCCTTCGGCTCAGTGAGCGACTGCAACGCAATATCGTCGTCATCAAGTCCGAGGTCGAGCTCGACGAGTGGGAGGCACCGCCCGGTGAGATTCACATCTGGTGGCAAGGCCGCAGAAACGGTCCGCTGATGCTGCTCCTGGCTCACCTGCTCACGCAGAACGACGAGTTCCGCCGGCGCAAGACGCGTCTCATCCACGTGATCCCGGAAGAAGCGGGCCGCGAACAGGCCAGGGCACACCTGCTGCAGATGGCAGAGAAGGCACGCATCGTGTTCGAACCGATGATCGTTGTTTCAGAGAACGAGCGCGAGTTGATGCTCAACCTGTCGAAAAACGCGGCGGTGATATTCATGGGTTTCGACCCGCCGGCGACCGGCGAACACGTTCCGTTCTTCCAGCACATCGAAGTGCTGACCGAAGGCATCGACGAGGTGATCCTCGTGAGCAGCGCACAGGGGGTCGACCTGGAGGCCTGATCGCGGCACGGCCCGGCGACAGCCTCGATAACCGGACCGCAAGCTCTAAGAGCAGTCGCTTGACCGGGATCTTCAGTCCGCGATCGCCTGGTACACGAGCGCGCGGACCTTCGCGTGGTCGTCGACGTCGCCGGCGGGGATGAGCTGCGCCAGGTGCACGACCACCATGTCTTCGACCGGATCGATCCAGTACTCGCTGTGGTACGCGCCGCCCCAGCCGAGCTCGCCAACCGAACCGGGCATACCGCGCGGGCCGAGCTCTTTGAGCACGTCGAAGCCGAGCCCGAAGCCCTCGCCCGGTTTGAACGGGATGCCGTGCAGATGATCGACACTCATTAACTCCACGGTCTTGCGCCCGAGGATCCGGTGGCCGTCGAGTTCGCCGTCGTTCA
>JBAUVS010000187.1:0-2213 GCA_049583345.1 Woeseiaceae bacterium | reverse complement strand
TACTCGGCAAGCGTCTCGGCATTCCTGCACTCGGCCTGGTAAAGGCCCAGGCCACCGAACAGGACCCTGGCAATGCCCCGGGTCTGCGGGCTGTGCGGATCTTCCGCGGTCTCGCATTTGGCATGGTGCTTGCGATGCACCGCGACCCATTCCCGGGTGACCTGCGCGGTCGTCAGCCACAGCCAGAACCGGAAGAAGTGACTCACGGCCGGATGCAGCGTGAGCGCCCGGTGCGCCTGATGCCGATGCAGGAAGATCGTCACGGAGGCGATCGTGATGTGCGTGAGGACCAGCGTCACGACGATGTACGCCCAGGGCGAGAGATTCAGAAGACCATTAAAATTCATTCAGAGTCCAGGTGTTGGAAAACCAGAGTATATGTACGCCTCACGCGGCGACGACGCGGTTGCGACCCTCCCGCTTGGCGCGGTACAGGCGCATGTCGGCCTCGTTCAGGATCGTCGTACAGCGCGAGTCGCCGCCGATCTCGGCAAGACCGAAGCTGATGGTCACGCCGAAACCCGGCGCGATAACCGACCAATCGGCATTCTGCACGGCCAGGCGCAGGTGCGTGCAGACCTGCAGCGCGCGATCGGGCCGGGTGTCGGGCAAGTATAGCAGGAACTCCTCACCCCCGTAGCGCGCCACGAAGTCGGTCTTGCGGCAGGCATCCCTGAGGATTTTCGCAATCCGCTCGAGCACCTTGTCGCCCATCGCGTGCGAGTAGCGGTCGTTGATGCGTTTGAAGTGGTCGATGTCCGCGAGCGCGAGGGCCCCCATCTGGTCGTTGCGCTGCGCGAGATCGATCTGCTGTTGCAGGAAGTTGTCGGCATGGCGCCGGTTCGGCAGCCCGGTCAACTTGTCGTGCGTGGCTTGTCGCTCGAACTCTTCGGCCTGTACCCGCAGCTCTTCCGTGCGTTCGGCAACCAGCTTCTCCAGGCGGTTGCGCATACGCGCATACTGCATGATGACGAGCATGCCGGCGCCGAGCACCAGCAACAGCAGTACCGTGAATGCGATGGAATCGTCGTTGCAGGCCATCGCAAAGATGATGCCCGCCGCGGCGGATACATACTCGACGGTCGCGGTGAACCGGTTAAAGACCTGGCGCGGGTTTCCGTCCCGGAGATACAGCAAGAACATCATGCCGAGATCGTTAATGACCTGCATGCCGATGACGAGCGCGAGCAGGCGGACGCCGGCACGAAGATCCAGCACTTCCAGCGGCAAGGGCCCGCCGAACGCCCGGTACAACAGCCCGCCGCCGAGGACCACGAACGTCATCAAGCCGGCGTTGTGGAACGACGCCGTGACGACCGAGCGCATCGGCACGCCCAGTCGCAGCCGATGCCAGGGATAGATCAGCGACGCGAGCCCGTTGACCCACGCCGCGTGAATCGGCCCCAGCACCAGGATGCTGGCGACCTGCGCAACCCGGTCGAACGACACGTAACCGAACACCGGGTGCGGGAAGCCGACGGCGATCGTGAACAGGCCGAAGGCGACGAAGAACCCGGCCGCGCCCCAACCATAGCCATGGGCGAGCAGCCCGTCGTGCCCGGCGCCCAGCGCGACGGCCACCACCGCGGCGGCCAGCAACAGCGTCGAATAGACGAGATCCGGCCGCCAGAGACGTGCCAGTTCGGGAGTGGTTGTCGGGGCCGAGTCGGACATAATTTGTCCGGATTATGCCTGATCCGCGCGGCCGCGACCGTGACGCCGGTAGCGGTGAGCGCGATTCGGCCGCGACGGTTTTTTGGGCCGGTTTCGTTGCGTTTTGGCGTGCCGGATGGCAGGTTTCCGGGCATGAACCGGCGCGCCTTCTCGATGCTGTTGCTATACGCGTGCGCCGCGGCGCCGGTCGCACGGGCTGCGACGCCCGGCGAGGTCCGGATCGGCGGAACGCTGCCCGACGCGACGATGCGGGGCCTGAACGGCCCGTCGAAAAACCTCTCCGATTTTCGCGGCCGGCCGTTGCTCATCAACGTCTGGGCCAGCTGGTGCGGACCGTGCCGCGCGGAGATGGCATCGCTGGAACGCCTGGCCTGGATGGACGTCGGCGTGTCCTTCAGCGTGATCGGCATATCGACCGACGACTACCCCGACAAGGCCAAAGCCGCCCTCGCGGCATCGAACGCGACGATCTCCCACTACATCGACTCGAACCTGCGGCTGGAGAACATGCTCGGCGCTTCGACGATTCCGCTGACGGT
>JBAUVS010000186.1:0-2554 GCA_049583345.1 Woeseiaceae bacterium | reverse complement strand
TCGTCGCGCAGCGCGGGCCGGGCCGGATTGCACGAAAACACGTGCTTGATGTCGGTCAGCAGGAGTTCCTGGTGCTGCTGCTCGTGGTTGAGGCCCAGCACGACCCGCTGGCGCAGCTCCGGTTCGTCGTCGCGCGCTTGAAGGAGTGAGGCCATCGCGTCATCGATACGCGATCGGTAGGCGATCACTTCTGCGAGGGTCGGGCGCGTGATCAGGCCGCGCATCGGCCGCGAATGCATTTGGCCGACGGAGTAGTAATAGGAATTGAAGAGGTAGTCGAAGACATCCTCGAAGCGCGTGTAGCCGGGCACGAAGTGTTCCAGCACGAAGCGCTCGAAGAACCAGGTGACGTGCGCCAGATGCCACTTCGTCGGGCTGACGTCCGGCATCGACTGGACGACGGTATCTTCGGGCTCGAGCGTCTCGCACAGCGCGAGCGTCCGCGCGCGCACTCGTGCGTAGTCTGCGAGTAGCGGAGTTTCGGGAGCCATCTACCGTAATGGTAACTCGGTTCGCTTCTGCACGGTGCGGATCGCGACGCTGGAGTTGACGCGCGCGACGCCGGGCAGCCGCGTGAGCAGCTCGTTGTGCAGGCGCTCGAAGTCGGCCATGTCGGCCACGACGACGCGCAGGAGATAGTCGAATTCTCCCGTCATCAGGTAGCACTCCATGATCTCCGGGATGCTCTTGACGGCCTCCTCGAAGGCCGCCAGCTCGCTCTGTTCCTCGCGATGCAGGGCGATGTGTACGAACACGTTGCCGGCCAGGCCGAGCCTGGGCTGGCTCACGAGTGCGGCATAGCGCTCGATGATGCCGCTGTCCTCGAGGGCACGGACACGCCGCAGGCATGCCGACTCCGACAGATTGACGAGGCTCGCCAGCTGGACGTTGCTGATGCGGCCGTCGCGCTGCAGGGCGTCGAGAATGCGGCGGTCGTAGCGGTCGAGTGCCATGGTGGAAAATTGCTCAAAAACTCGATATTGCGACAGAAAATGCCACATATATCGCGCTTTGTCATCCAATTTGCAAGCCGGCGGCGCGATCCCCGCGATATTCTGTTATCCGCAGATTACCGGGGGGGTCGCACACATGAAGGTCGGGGTACCAAGAGAGATCAAGACGCTCGAGTTCCGTGTCGGCATGACGCCGGCCGGCGTCCGCGAACTCGTGCACGACGGCCACGAGGTCTTTGTCGAAACCAACGCCGGTCACGGTATCGGGATGTTCGACGCGGATTACGAGGCAGCCGGCGCGAAAGTCCTGGCCACGGCCGAGGAAGTGTTCGCGAGAGCCGAGATGATCGTCAAGGTCAAGGAGCCCCAGCTCCCCGAATGCGCGATGCTGCGCGCCGACCAGGTGTTGTTTACCTACCTGCACCTCGCCGCGGACCCGAAGCAGACCGAGGCGCTGGTGAACTCGGGCACCACGGCGATCGCCTACGAGACGGTCACGGCGAAAGACGGTTCGCTGCCGCTGCTCGTGCCGATGTCGGAAGTCGCCGGGAGACTCGCCATACAGGCCGGCGCGACCGCGCTGCAGAAAGTCTATGGCGGGCGCGGCGTGTTGCTCGGAGGGGTGCCCGGCGTCGAGCCCGGCAAGGTCATCATAATCGGTGGCGGCGTGGCCGGCACGAATGCCGCCGACATGGCGGTCGGGCTCGGCGCCGACGTTACGATCGTCGATCGCTCGCTGCCGCGCCTGCGCCAGATCGAGGAGACCTGGGGCGGACGCATCCGCACGGTGTTCTCGACCAAGCACGACATCGACCGGCTGGTCCGGAACGCAGACCTCGTCGTCGGCGCGGTGCTGATCGCCGGGGCGGCAGCCCCGAAACTGGTTTCGGCCGAGGACGTGCGCAACATGCATCCCGGCGCCGTGCTGGTCGACATCTCGATAGACCAGGGCGGTTGCTTCGAGACCAGCCGCCCCACGACGCACGCGGAACCGACTTATGTCGTCGACAACGTGGTCCATTACTGCGTGACGAACATGCCCGGCGCGGTGCCGCGGACGAGCACCTTCGCGTTGACGAATGCCACGCTGCCGTTCGTGCGGGCGCTCGCGAAGTTCGGCTGGCGCGATGCGATGATCCGCGACCCCCACCTCGCGAACGGGCTGAACGTCCACGCGGGACATGTGAACCACGAGGCCGTGGCCCACGATCTCGGTTACGAGTATCTGTCGGCCGCGGACGCTTTAAGAGCAGCCTGACCCCCTGTCCCCCCCACAGGTTCAGGCACACTTGAGACCGGGCTTTGCCCGGTCTTTTTTTCCGGATCCGGCGGACCCTTTCGAGCCGGCGCCGCGAAGCAGTCAGGGCTTCAGGTAACGCGCATACCAGTCAAGGTATCGCTTGCGCTTGTCGAGGATGAAGCTCGGCCGTACGAAACCGTGGTTCTGATCCGGATAGATCACCAGCCGGGTCGGGACGCCGATGCTGCGGAGCGCTTCGTACATCTGCTCGGAGGCCGGCAGCGGGACGTTGAAATCCGCGGAGCCGCACATGAACAGCGTCGGCGTCGAGATCCGATCGGCGTGCAGGAAGGGATAGGAC
>JBAUVS010000185.1:0-4973 GCA_049583345.1 Woeseiaceae bacterium | reverse complement strand
ACCCGTGATTGCACTGCGGCCGAGCAACATGCGGAACAGCATGTCATCGCGCGAGGTCAGTGTCACCTCGATCGGCCAGGTCTCACCGCCGATCGTGACCGGCGTCTCGATCACGCAGCGCGTCTCGCGGTGCCCGCCGGAGTCGCGCACGACGCGCTCGTCGACGACGTCGGCCGTACAGACGACCACCGTGTCAAAGTCACGCTGCCGCGGGTGCATCTTGAACTCGATGCGCGCCACGCCCTTCTCCTCGAAACGGCGCAGCTCGAACGCATGCAGCGCCGACGTCCTCGCCCCCGTGTCGATCTTGGCCTTGATGGCGGTGAGGCCGAGCTCGGGCAGGCTCACCCATTCCCGCCAGCCGAGCGTCATCACGCGGCGCATCAGGCGAGCGCCGGGAGCACGACGCTCGCGATGCTGAGCAGCAGAAAGAATCCGCACACGTCCGTGACGGTCGTGAGCAGCGGACCGGACGCGACCGCCGGATCGAGCTTCAGGTATCGCAGGATCAACGGCACGGTACCGCCGATCGAGACCGCGATGATCGTGTTCGCCGCGAGTGCGGCGCCGACGACGAGCCCGAGCACCGGATTTCCCTTCCACGCCCAGGCGACAACCCCCAGCATCGCGCCCAGTATCAATCCGTTCAGCAAACCCACCACGGCCTCCTTGCGCCAGACGCGGAATACGTCGCGCGGCACGGCCGCGCCGAGCGTCAGCTCGCGCATGCTGACGGCGACCGCCTGATTGCCCGAACAGCCACTCATGTCCGACACGATCGGCAGAAACACCGCCAGCGCGATGACGGCCGTCAGCGTGTCCTGGTACATCGCGATGACGCTGGCCGAGATGATGTTCAGCCCGATGTTCAGGCTCAGCCAGCCCAGCCGCCGCCTGGACCGCAGCAACATGGGCATGCTGCGCAATTCGTCGCCGCCGATGATGCCGGCCGCCTTCAGGCTGTCCGCCTCGGATTTCTCCGTCAACGCCTCGAGCACGGCCCGGCGCCGCACGATGCCGAGCAGGTAGCCGCGCTCGTCGACGACCGGCACGGCGGCGACGTCGTTGTCGTCGAAGAAGTCCTCGAGGTCCTGGAGGCTCGCGTCGGGCGCGACGGTCGCCGACCGGCTCGCCAGTTCGCCGACCGGGGTGCCGGGACTCGCGGACACGAGGTCGCGAAGACGGATGACGCCACGCAGCCGGTGTTTTCGAATCACCACGTAGATGTACGGGATCGTCAGCAGCAGCTCTTCGCGCTCCGGGATGCTCAGGTCGTCGACGACCTCCCGCACCGTGGCCGACATGGGATAGGAGGCGAATTCCTTGATCATCAGTCCGCCGGCCAAATCCTGCGGATACGAGATCAGTTCCCTGACTTCGTTGGCGTCTTCCTCGTCGAGGAGCTCGAGGATCTCGGCGGCGTCCTCGTCATCGAGTTCGGCGAGCACGTCGGCGCGGTGGTCGCTCGCCAGTTCCTCGACGATGGGTGCCGCGTCGGCCGCCGCCATCTCCTCGATCAGATCCGCCGCATGGGCATCCGGGAATTCCTCGATCAGGGCGGCCGCGCGGTCGGGGGAGACCACGGCAAGCAGCGCGCGTTGATCGTCCGGGTCCAGCCGGAACAGCGCATGCACCAGCGCACCGGACTCCATCGAATCGAGGAACGCCTCGACGTCCGCCGCAGCGGCGCCGCCGTGCAACAATTCACTGATGTCATCCCAGGGTCGGCGTTGTTCGCCAGCCATGATTCAACTCCATGGAGCCCCGCGCCCGGTCCCGGCGGGTATGTGAAATTCGCACGAGTAGCGACGCCCGATGCCGCGTATTATAGGCGCCCCGTATCCGCTACCCCGCAACATTTTATGCTCGCACCCCAAGGCTCCGCGCCCGCGACGCCCGAGGCGCAACATTGAAACAAGCCCTGGCATCCGTCGCCGCCCTGCTGCTCTCCGTCTCGATCCTGCTGACCGGGCAGGGCCTGCAGGGCACGCTCCTGCCCGTGCGGGCGTCGCTCGAGAATTTCTCGACGGTGTCCGTCGGCACCTTCGGCGCCGCCTACTTCCTGGGCTTCACGCTCGGCTGCCTGAAGGGCGGCGAACTCGTCGGCCGCGTCGGCCACGTACGCGTGTTCCTCGCGATGACCGCCATCGCGTCGGCGGCCCCGCTCGTGCACGGCCTCGTGATCGAGCCCTGGGTATGGAGCCTGCTCAGGCTGATGACCGGCTTCTGTCTCGCCATCCTGTACATCGTCATCGAGAGCTGGCTCAACGAGCGATCGACGAACGAGACGCGCGGCGTCATCTTCTCCACCTACGCGATGATCACGCTGACCGTGCTCGCCGTCGGCCAGATGATCACCACGCTGTACGATCCGTCCGGCCTCGAGCTGTTTGCGATCGCGTCGGTCCTCGTCTCGATCGCCGCCGTGCCGGTCGGATTGTCGACCTCGCCGTCCCCGGAACCGCCGCAGGCCGTATCCATCGATCTGCCGCGGCTGTTCCGGCTATCGCCGGCCGGGGCGCTGGGCTGCCTCTCCACCGGCCTCGCGAACGGCTCGTTCTGGTCGCTGGCGCCGATCTTCGTCGTCGACCTGTCACACAACGCGTCGCTCGCGGCCCTGTTCATGACCTCCGTCGTCATCGGCGGTGCGCTGGCACAGTGGCCGCTGGGACTCCTTTCCGACCGCATCGACCGTCGCGCGATCATGGGCGGGATGACGGTGCTGGCCGCTGCACTGGGCGCACTGATCGTGTTGCTGGCCGACGACCTCTCCGCGACCCGGCTCAACCTGCTCGGCGCCTGCTGGGGCGCCGCCGCCCTGCCGATGTACGCCATCTCGGTCGCCCACGCCAACGATCATGCCGATCCGACGGAATACGTGACGGTCTCGAGCGGCCTGCTCCTGGTCTACGGCGTCGGCGCGATCGTCGGACCGTTCACGGCCTCGTTGCTGATGACCACCACCGGCCCGACGGGCCTGTATGTGTTCACCACGCTCATACATGTGCTGCTGGCGAGCGTGATCGTGATCCGCTCCGTCCGCAGCCGGGCACCCACCGCCGGGCAACGCATCCCCTTCACCGACGCGCTCGCGACGGCGCACACGGCGTCGCAGGTCTACGAGGAAGAGATCCAGCAACATCAGGAAGGAGAGGGCTGACCGTCGCCCGGTACGGTATCCGGGCCCGGGCGGATTTCTTGACACCGCCGTCCAGCATGTAAACTACGCCATCGCCCGCGCCGGACGGCCGGCCGGAACCCACATCAGCTCCGGAGCAGTACCTTGAGTCGGGACCAGAAATTCTTCGATATGTATACCCTCGTCATCGGCGTCCTCGCCGCGTTCGCGCTCGCGATCCTGGTACTCGCCATGAAGATGTCGGCGCTGACGCAGGACGTGTACGTGCGCGATACCGACGAATACCAGAAACAGGTCGAGTCTCGTATCCGCCCGCTCAGCCAGGTGTACATGCCGGGCGAGGAGCAACAGGCGCCCGAGCCCAAGGTCCAGCCGGCCGCCGAGGCCAAGCCCGTGTCGACGAAGATGTCCGGAGCGCAGGTCTACAATGCCGCCTGCATCGCCTGCCACGGCGCGGGCATCGGCGGCGCGCCCGTATTCGGCAATCACGACGACTGGGCGCCGCGCATCGCGAAGGGCATGGACACATTGCACGACCATGCCCTGCACGGCTTCACCGGCGACCACGGCACGATGCCGGCCAAGGGCGGCCGCGTCGATCTCTCCGACGAAGAGATCATGGCCGCCGTCGACTACATGGCCTCTCAGGCCAAGTAGGA
Organism: Woeseiaceae bacterium; assembly: GCA_049583345.1. Classification (GTDB taxonomy): domain Bacteria; phylum Pseudomonadota; class Gammaproteobacteria; order Steroidobacterales; family Woeseiaceae; genus UBA1847. The sequence continues at coordinate 1,175 of JBAUVS010000185.1, read as the reverse complement.
GCGCTGCTTGCCAGCGCCACCGGTCGCGGCGACAAGCGCCGCTCCTACGGCCTCCGCTTGTCGAGCTGCCTGAGCGACAGCGCTTCGGCGATGTGGGGGACGCAGATCGGCTCGCCGCCGGCCAGGTCCGCGATCGTGCGTGCCACGCGCAGGACGCGCTGGTAGGCGCGCGCCGACAGCCGAAACTTGTCGACGGCGGCCTCCAGCAGCGCCAGGCACTCCTCGCCCAGCGGGCAATACGTCTCGATCGCCTTGCCGTCCAGGCGGGCATTGCAGCGACCGGCGCGTGCCAGCTGGATTTCCCGCGCCCGGCGTACGCGCCCCGCCACCTCGGCACTCGTCTCGCCCGGCGCCGCGTTCGGCCGCATCGCGGCGGTGCTCGGGCGTCCGACGTCGACCTGCAGGTCGATGCGGTCGAGCAAGGGCCCCGAGATCTTGCCGCGGTAGTGCGTGACCCGGTCCGCGCTGCAGTTGCACTGACCGCTCTCGTCGCCGAGGTAGCCGCAGGGGCAGGGATTCATCGCGCAGACGAGCTGGACGTCGGCCGGGAACTCGGCCTGGCGCAGCGCACGCGAGATCGCAATCGTGCCGGTCTCGAGCGGCTCCCGCAGCACCTCCAGCACGTTGCGGTTGAACTCGGGCAGCTCGTCGAGGAACAGGACGCCGTTGTGAGCGCGTGACAGTTCGCCCGGCTGCGGCAGCGAGCCGCCGCCGACGATCGCCGCGGCGGAGGCCGTGTGATGGGGCGCCCGGAACGGTCGGCGGCGCCAGCGCGTGAGGTCCAGCGACAAGCCCAGCACCGAATCGACGGCCGCGGTCTCGAGCGCCTCGGCCTCCGACATGACGGGCAGCAGCCCCGGCAGCCGCCGCGCCAGCATGCTCTTGCCGGTGCCCGGCGGGCCGATGAAAAGGACGTTGTGGCCGCCGGCCGCCGCGATCTCGAGCGCGCGCTTCGCATGATCCTGGCCGCGTACCTCGGCGAGATCGGGCTCGGCGACGGCGGCAATCCCGGGCCGCTCGCGTTCGATGGGGCTGAGCCGGCAGGTGCCGTTCACGTGTGCCGTCACTTCGAGGATCGAGGCCGCGACGCGCGCCTCGCCGTCGGCCAGCGCCGCCTCGGTACGATTGGCCGCGGGCACCAGCATCCTGTGGCCGGCACTCGCGGCCCGCAGTGC
>JBAUVS010000184.1:0-3442 GCA_049583345.1 Woeseiaceae bacterium | reverse complement strand
CACATCGTGCAACGTGGCCACGATCGCAAACCGGTCTTCGTTGAAGAAGGGGATTACGCCTACTATCTCTCGAATCTGGCTGAAGCCAAGTCTCAGCTGGGTATCCGGCTTACCGCCTATTGCCTGATGACCAACCATGTCCACCTGATCCTCATTCCTGGCAAGGATACCGGGAATATATCGCGCCTGATGCGGGTCCCGGCTGCCAGGCACACTCGCCGGATCAACAAGCTGGAGCACCGGACCGGAACGCTCTGGGAGGGCCGGTTCAAAGCCAGCCTGATCGATACACAGCAGTACCTGCTTGCCTGTTGCCGATACGTAGACCTGAACCCGGTTCGGGCCGGGATGGTGGCATCCCCTGCGGATTATAAGTGGTCCGGCTACCGGGGCCGTGCGGGAAATGCCACCGATACACTCTTGGATGGGCATCCCGTCTTCGATGCATTGAGCGACGAGCCAAAGAAGCGAGGCCCAGCCTACCGCGAGTTCGTAGCTCAGGCCGTCAGTGACGACGAAGTGTCTCTGATCAGACAAGCATTAGATCGCAACCAGCTCACCGGCAACGACAGGTTCCAAGCCGAGATCGAGGCGCGTGTCGGGCGGCGAATCTCCAGTTTACCGCCCGGGCGTCCGAAGAAGCAGCGGCACCAGAAATCAAGCATTAAATAAACCTGACACCATTTTTCGGAAAAAGACGATTGGAAGCTACTGGCCTTATGCGCCGACTCTCTTCGATCACCGACCTGTACGAACACTGTTGTCCGACAAGGTGCCAGGTTTGCCCAGACGTTACAGTCTCTCCGCCAAAATTGAGAATCAGGTCGCGGTTCAAGGGACAAAAGCCAATTAACTTGTGAGTGCCAATGTCATCAAGAACGCCGTTTAGCTATCGAGACGCTGGAGATTGCAATGCAACATGCCTCAGAGTGGTGGCCGCAGTGCGCCTTCATCCGTGACTATTTCTTTGGCGGAGAACAGAAGATCGCCCATCAATTGGCGGAGTACCTGGCGAGGTATTACGTCGGCGACGGCATTAACGAGCTGACGCCGTCGACGGATGTGTCAGCACTCATAGGGGATTCCATTCGCAGGTACATAAACAAGGAAGACTTCACAATGGTTCGCGACGACAGCCTGTTCGCGGACGTCGATCTCAAGGAATCCATCACTTTCAAGGAGATTGTGAGTCTGGTTCACTCGCAGCGGAGTTCGCCCGCTGATTAGGCGAAGGTGTCTCCGCTCTGCGGTGCGAATCCTCGTCATCGGTAGAAATACTATTGCAGAACATCCACGATCGGGTTGCCGTGTACCGGGCGCCAGCCGAGCTCGGCCCTCGCCTTGTCCCCGCTCATCTGCTGGTCAATCGCATAGCCTTCGTACCATTCGCCGAGCGTTCGCTTGGCCTCTGGGACCGGAATGACGTCGACTTCGGTACCGATGTCGAACTTCTTCGCGATCGCTCGCGCGATCTCGCCGACAGCGATACCGTCCGCCGCGGCCGCGCAATAGGTATCGCCCGGCTTGCCCCTTTCCAGCATCAGCGCATACAACACGCCCAGGTCGTCCTTGTGCACGAGCGGCCATCGGACGTTCTCGCCGCCGATCACGCGCACGCGGCGACGGGCCTTCGCGTCCTCGTACATGAAGTCAAACACGCCGCCGCGTGCTTCGTAGACCATTCCCGGGTGTATGACCATACCGCGTACACCCGCATCGGAAAGCACTTTCCCGATGATGGGGATCGAACCGGCGAAGCCCTCCGGAGGGCGGAACGGTGACGCCTCGTTGGCCACCGTGTCGCCCGTTTGGCCGTACAACCAGCAGCCACCCGTATAGAGCAGCGCCTTCGGCGGATCGAAGCCCGCCATCTCCGCCAGCAAGGCCTCGACGAGTCGGCGATCGACCGCGTCCATGTCCGGCTTCCAGGTGGCGGCCGCCTGTACGACGCCGTCGACGTCCCTTGCCACGTGGATCCAGCGTCGGGGTTCGACTATGTCGCCTTCGACCGTCCCGGCGCCCGCACGGCGAAGCTTGTCGGCACTCGATGCACTTCGGGCCAGCGCGACCACGTCGTGACCGCGCTCGAGCAGAGCCGCGACTACGCCGCTGCCAATCGATCCGGTACCGCCTAGGACGAGAATTCGCAAGAGGTATTTGCCAAGCTCATATGCGGAGCCGCCAAGTCAACCCGGCGCGACTGTCACGACGTAAACATGATCAGGATGCCTGCGGCAACCGCCGAGCCGATGACCCCGGCGACGTTCGGACCCATCGCGTGCATCAGCAGGATGTTGTGCGGGTTCGCTTCCTGGCCGACCTTGTTGGCGACGCGCGCCGCCATGGGCACGGCGGAGACGCCGGCGGCGCCGATCAGCGGATTGACGGGATTTTTCGAGACGCGGTTCATCAATTTACCCATCAATACGCCGGCGGCGGTACCTATCGCGAAGGCGACCATGCCGAGCACGAGGATGCCGAGCGTGCTCTTCACCAGGAACTGTTCGGCCTGCAGCTTGGAACCGATGGACAGCCCCAGGAAGATCGTCACGGTATTGATCAGCGCGTTCTGCGTCGTGTCCGAGAGCCGTTCGACGACGCCGCATTCGCGCATCAGGTTGCCGAAAGCGAGCATGCCGATCAGCGGCGCGGACGACGGCAGCAGCAACGCGACCAGCAGCAGCAGGAGGATCGGGAACACGATGCGCTCCGTCTTCGAGACGTCGCGCAGCTGCACCATCTCGGTCTTGCGCTCGGCCTCGGTCGTCAGCAGGCGCATGATCGGGGGCTGGATCAGCGGCACCAGTGCCATGTACGAATACGCGGCCACGGCGATCGCGCCGAGCAGGTGCGGCGCGAGCTTGCCGGCCACGTAGATCGCCGTCGGGCCGTCGGCGCCGCCGATGATGCCGATCGCCGACGCCTCCTTCAGCGAGAAATGCATCAGGCCGAGCTGCGTCAGCCAGAGCGCGCCGAGCAGCGTGCCGAAGATTCCGAACTGCGCCGCGGCGCCGAGGAACAGCGTGCGCGGGTTGGCCAGCAACGGGCCGAAGTCAGTCAGCGCGCCGACCCCCATGAAAATGATCAGCGGGAATGCGCCGGTCTCGACGCCGACCACGTACAGGAGGTGCAGCAGGCCGCCGTCGACGGCGATCCCGGCGCCGGGAATGTTGGCCAGCAAGCCGCCGAAGCCGATGGTCACCAGCAGCAACGGCTCGAACTTGCGCACGATGCCGAGGTACAGCAACGTGAGGCTGATCAGCAGCATCACGGCCTGGCCGGCCGTGATCTGGTACAGCCCCGATCCTTCCCAGCTCTGCCGGATCAGCTCCATGCGTCAGGCGATCGCGACCAGCGGATCGCCGACGGCGACGGCATCGCCTTCGCGGACGAACACGTCGGTCACCGAACCCGTGCGCGGCGCCGCGATCGCCGTCTCCAT
>JBAUVS010000183.1:0-5135 GCA_049583345.1 Woeseiaceae bacterium | reverse complement strand
GTGCACGCTGGTCCTTGTCGACGCCATCGCGCGTGAACACGCGCACGTCGATGACCGTACCGTCCATCCCGGGCGGCACGCGCAGCGAGGTATCTTTCACGTCCGACGCCTTCTCGCCGAAGATCGCACGCAGGAGCTTCTCCTCGGGCGTGAGCTGGGTCTCGCCCTTCGGCGTGACCTTGCCGACCAGGATGTCGCCGGCCTTCACCTCGGCACCGATGAACGCGATGCCCGACTCGTCAAGCTTGGCGAGTGCAGCATCACCGACATTCGGGATATCGGCCGTGATGTCCTCGGGGCCGAGCTTGGTGTCGCGTGCGACGCACTGCAGTTCCTCGATATGGATCGTCGTGAAGCGGTCCTCTTCCACGACACGCTCCGAGATCAGGATCGAGTCCTCGAAGTTGTAGCCGTTCCAGGGCATGAACGCGACGAGCAGGTTCTGGCCGAGGGCCAGTTCGCCCATGTTCGTCGACGGACCGTCCGCGAGCACGTCGCCCTTGGCGATCACGTCGCCGGCTTTCACCAGCGGCCGCTGGTTGATGCACGTATTCTGATTCGAGCGCGTGTACTTGGTCAGGTTGTAGATGTCCACGCCGGCCTCGGTCGCGCTGGTCTCCTCGTCATTGACGCGCACGACGATGCGCGACGAGTCGACCGAATCGACCACGCCGCCGCGGCTGGCGACCACCGTGACACCCGAATCGACCGCCACGGCACGCTCCATGCCGGTGCCGACGAGCGGCGCCTCGGAGCGCAGCGTCGGTACGGCCTGGCGCTGCATGTTCGAACCCATCAGGGCGCGGTTGGCGTCGTCGTGCTCGAGGAACGGGATCAGCGACGCCGCGACCGATACGATCTGGCGCGGGCTGACGTCCATGTAGTTGATGTCCTCGGGCACGGACAGGGTGAACTCGTTCTTGTGCCGTACAGCGACGAGATCCTCGACGAACTTGCCGGTCTTGTCGAGTTCGGCGTTGGCCTGCGCGATGACGAACTGGCTCTCCTCGATGGCCGACAGGTACTCGATCTGGTTCGTCGCCTTGCTGTTCACGACCTTGCGGTACGGCGTCTCGAGGAAACCGTATTCGTTGGTCCGCGCATACACGGCGAGCGAGTTGATCAGGCCGATATTCGGACCTTCCGGAGTCTCGATCGGACACACGCGGCCGTAATGCGTCGGATGCACGTCGCGCACTTCGAAGCCTGCGCGCTCGCGCGTCAGGCCACCGGGGCCCAGCGCCGAGACGCGGCGCTTGTGTGTCACTTCCGACAGCGGGTTGTTCTGGTCCATGAACTGCGACAGCTGGCTCGAACCGAAGAACTCCTTGACGGCGGCGGCGACCGGCTTCGCGTTGATCATCTCCTGCGGCATCAGGCCTTCGGTCTCGGCCTGGGTCAGGCGCTCCTTGACGGCGCGCTCGACGCGCACCAGGCCGACGCGGAACGCGTTCTCGGCCATCTCGCCGACACTGCGGACGCGGCGGTTGCCGAGATGGTCGATGTCGTCCACCGTGCCATAGCCGTTGCGGATGTCGATCAGCGTCTTCAGCACGGACAGGATGTCTTCCCTGTCGAGCACGCCACTGCCTTCCGACTTGTCGCGGCCGACGCGACGATTGAACTTCATGCGGCCGACGGCCGACAGATCGTAGCGGTCCGGATTGAAGAACAGGTTCTGGAACAGGTTCTCGGCGGCCTCCTTGGTCGGCGGCTCGCCGGGGCGCATCATGCGATAGATCTCGACCAGCGCTTCGAGCCGCGTCGTCGAGGGATCGATGTTGAGCGTGTTCGAGATGAACGGCCCGCGATCGAGATCGTTCACGTACAGTGTACGGATCGATTCGATGCCCGCTTCGATGAACTTCTCGACGAGTTCCGTCGTCAGTTCGGCGTTGGCGGCCGCCAGCAGTTCGCCGGTCTCGGTGTCGACGACGTCGTGGGCCAGGATCTTGCCCTCGAGGTAATCGACGGGGACCGTGAGCTTGTCCACGGCGGACTTCTCCATCTCCCGGACGTGCTTCGCGGTGATGCGGCGGCCTTCCTCGACGATAACCTTGCGGCCCAGCTTGATCTCGAACGTCGCGGTCTCGCCGCGCAGGCGTTCCGGCATCAGGGCCATCCGGATTTCCTTCTTCGACAGGAAGAACTCGTTGGTGTCGAAGAACAGTGCGAGCATCTCCTCGTTCGTCATTTCGAGCGCGCGCAGGATGATCGTGACCGGCAGCTTGCGGCGGCGGTCGATGCGCGCGAACACGGCATCCTTCGGGTCGAACTCGAAGTCGAGCCACGAACCGCGATACGGGATGATCCGTGCCGAGAACAGCAGCTTGCCCGAGCTGTGCGTCTTGCCCTTGTCGTGGTCGAAGAACACGCCCGGGGAGCGGTGCAGCTGAGAGACGATGACCCGCTCGGTACCGTTGATCACGAACGTGCCGTGATCCGTCATCAGGGGCATCTCGCCGAGATAGACTTCCTGCTCGCGGATGTCCTTGACCGGCTTCGGGGTGCCGCTCGCGTCCTTGTCGTAAATCACGAGGCGTACCTTGACGCGGATCGGTGCCGCATAGGTCAGGCCGCGCATCTGACATTCCTTGACGTCGAACACGGGCTCGCCCAGGCGGTAACTGACGTATTCCAGCGCCGCATTGCCCGAGTAGCTGACGATCGGGAACACCGACCTGAACGCCGCATGCAGCCCCATGTCGTCGCGCTCGTCGATCGTCTTGTCCGTCTGCAGGAACTTCCTGTACGAGTCGACCTGGATCGACAACAGGTACGGCACGTCCAGGATCTGCGGACGCTTGCCGAAATTCTTGCGGATACGCTTTTTCTCAGTGAATGAATAGGCCATTCGAGAACACCTTCGTTGATTTCAGATGCGCGCAAGCAGCCGGCCGGGGGATGGCCAGCTGCTTGCCCGACTTGTGGACCGTCGGGTCCTGCATCGCGAGACGATGGATCAAGAGTTCGCTTGCGCCGATTACTTCAGTTCGACGCTTGCGCCAGCTTCTTCGAGCTGCTTCTTGATTCCTTCTGCTTCGTCCTTTGATACACCTTCTTTGATCGTCGACGGGGAGCCTTCGACCGCGTCCTTGGCCTCCTTGAGGCCGAGTCCGGTGATCGTGCGTACCGCCTTGATGACGGCGACCTTGTTCGCGCCGAAGCTGGACAGCACGACATCGAACTCGGTCTTTTCTTCGGCCGCTGCCGCGGCTTCACCGCCCGCAGCAGGACCGGCGGCAACCGCCACCGGCGCAGCCGCCGACACGCCCCACTCGTCCTCGAGCATCTTGACGAGCTCGACGATCTCCATGATGGGCTTTGCGCTCAGTTCTTTGAGCAGTTCTGCATTCGACAATGCCATTTCTCTATTCCTCTATCGGTTTCCTGAGTCAGGATTATTTGTTCCAGTCGCCTCGGACTGCCTTTCGAATCAGCTTACGCGGCTTCCTGCCGGCCACGCGCGGACAGTGTCCGTGCGAGCATCGCGGGAGGCTCTGCAAGCGTCCGTACCAGTGTTCCCATCGGTGCAATCAACACGCCGAGCAACATCGCTCGCGCCCGATCGAGGGTCGGCAGATCCGCCAACCTGTCGAGTTCGGACGCAGACAGCAATTGCCCGCCGGCCGACAGCGAGACCGCCTGCAGAGCTTCGTGCTCCCTGGCGAAGTCCTTGATGACTCTGGCAGCGGCACCTGGATCGTCTTTAGCAAACGCGAGCAGGATCGGTCCCTTGAGTGTGTCCTGCATGCACTCGAAGTCCGTTCCTTTTACGGCGCGGCGTGCCAGCGTGTTCTTGACCACACGCATGTACACTCCGGACGAGCGCGCTACCTTGCGCAACTCGGTCATCTCCGCGACCGTCAGCCCTCTGTACTGGGCCGCGACGGCCGTTACGGAGTCGCCCGCAACCGCGTTTACCTCTTCGACAAGCGCTTTCTTGTCTTCGAGTCTCAGTGCCATGTATTACTCCTGGCCTACGGTTACACAACAAGACGAGGTTGCCCTCGCCCACCTGGTGGGAACTGCCTGTTCCCATGCCGGATGGCAACCGTCACCAGCTTCGACTGACTCGGGTTCAACCATCTGCGTAGGCGTCTATTAAGATCGGAGATCAATCCGATCGCCTACGGTCTTCGACGATCGCCGCATCCCTGCGGCTGTCCGCGCCGGTGCCGGCATCGCTGCCGGCATCGCCGCGAATTCGCTTCCGCTCCCGCCGGCGCCCGCTCAGGCGTCGATCGACGAACGGTCCACGGATATGCCGGGACCCATCGTCGAGGAAACGGTCAATTTCTTTACGTACACGCCTTTCGACGTCGCCGGCTTGGCCTTCTTCAGGTCCGCCAGCAAGACATCGAGATTCTCTTTCAGCGCCGGTACTTCGAAGTCCGCGCGGCCGATCGGGCAGTGGATAATCCCCGCCTTGTCGGTCCGGTAGCGGACCTGTCCCGCCTTCGCGTTCTTCACCGCGACCTCGACGTCGGCGGTGACCGTGCCGACCTTGGGGTTCGGCATCAGGCCGCGCGGGCCGAGGATCTGGCCGAGCTTGCCGACGACGCGCATCGCGTCCGGCGTTGCGATGACGACGTCGAAGTTCAGTTCACCGGCCTGGACCTTTTCCGCGAGGTCCTCGAAGCCGACGATGTCGGCGCCGGCGGCCTTCGCCTTGTCCGCGTTGTCACCCTGTGCGAACACCGCGACGCGCACGGTCTTGCCAGTGCCGTTCGGCAGCACGGTGGAACCGCGGACGACCTGGTCCGATTTGCGAGGATCCACGCCGAGGTTCACGGCGACGTCGATGCTCTCGGGGAACTTCGCCGTCGCCAGCTGTTTCACGAGGCCGAGCGCTTCTTCGATCAGGTACGCCTTTTCCGAATCGAGCTTGTCGCGGGCGGCCTTCTTGCGTTTGCTGTCGGCCATCACTTCACCCCCTCGACATCGATGCCCATGCTGCGCGCCGTACCGGCAACCGTACGCACGGCTGCGTCCATGTCGGCGGCGGTCAGGTCGGGCATCTTCGTCGTCGCGATCTCCTCGAGCTGGGCCCGATTCACGCGCCCGACCTTGTCGGTGTTGGGCGTGCCGGAGCCCTTCGGGATTCCGGCGGCCTTGCGCAGCAACACCGCCGC
>JBAUVS010000182.1:0-2939 GCA_049583345.1 Woeseiaceae bacterium | reverse complement strand
GTGTAGCTCAGCCTGGTAGAGCACTGCCTTCGGGAGGCAGGGGCCGGAGGTTCAAATCCTCTCACCCCGACCAGCCAAACTCTTAAATTTCAAAGACTTAAAACCCTGCAAAATTGAGCAGGGTTTCAATAAAATCTCCTGTCACACTTTTGAACCCTGGTGCATGGCTCCGCCTCCTGACCCAGGATGGCACGACCTTTCCGACCGCGGAGAACACAGTGCCACAGGTATACCCACAGCGTAACCAGTTGAACTAGACGAGGAAACAGTATCGTGTCCGGAACTGGGGGGACTACGAGGCCGGGCTACACAAACGCGGTGATCTGACGACCTGGTTCTCAGAAGAGGCACTAGGCGACTGGCATCCTTCTGTTCGTAGAAACCCGGAGGTCAACGCCGCTACTCGGACACGGCGATTGAGACGGCATTGACCGTCCGCGCCTACGGCCTGGCCTTGCCGCAAACCGAAGGTTTCCTTCGAACCGTTGTCAGGCTCCTACAGCTCGATATTGAGATTCCCGACGACTCCACCTTGGCTCGTCGATCCTCGAATCTGAAGGCGTATGTCCGGAGTCCCTGCGCTGCCGGTGGCCCCGTACACATCCTCATAGATAGGACAGGCCTGAAAGTTCACCGCGATCTGACTGCTCCGGCCGACCGACGCAATCGCCGAACCTGGCGCAAGCTACATCTTGTCGTTGGTGCGACAACCGCTGAGATCCTCACATGGAAGATCACGGCGCACTGCACGCGCGATTCGACACCCGTCCGGGATCTATTGGGTCCGATACATTGTCGTCTTGCCTCTGTGCGGGCGGACGGCGCCTACGATCGAGCTACCGTCTATCGTGCCATTGAGAACCACGTGTCAGACCGCCCTGCTCCAACCCGAATCCTCATCCCACCGGGGCGTAATGCGAAAACCAGCGACAATGCGGGCATCGAGAGCATCCAGAGAGATAAGAACATCCAACAGATCGATCGAATGGGCCGACGCTGTTGGCAGAGCGAATCCGGATACTCGCGGCGAAGTCTCGTCGAGACTGCCGTCTCGCGCTTCAAGAATGAATTCGGCGGTACTCTTCGAAGCCGTACCATGCGATCACAGGCCACTGAGATCTGAGTTGCCTGTTCAATTCTGAACACCATGACGAAGCTCGGAATGCCCGATGGATACTGCGAGTCCTAAAGAAAAATTGGCCCCACCAGATTCCATCCTAAAAAAGAGTCGTGCAACAAGACCGCTATTCGCCCAGATCTTGTTGATGGGGAGTCGGGCAAGTCGCGGGGATTCGACGAGTTGCCTCGGATCGCTCGCAGGCTGTCACCATTTCATGCTTCGGCGCTATTTCGGACCAGGTACCGAAGTAGCGCGATGTCGCCGCCCAAGGGTCGGTTCTCGATCGACTCGAGATCAACCTTCGTCCCTTCGGGGAATAGCTTGATGCCGCTCCCGAGAACGACCGGGTAGACCATCAGGGCGACCTCGTCGATCAGGCTGGCGCGGAACAGGACATGGCAGATGGAGGCGCTGCCGTAGATGACGATGTTGCCATCAACCGACGCTTTCACTTCCGTAGCTGAAGCGACCAGATCGTCGCCGAGGACGGTGGTATTGTTCCATTCCGGCGCGGTGATGCTGCGCGAGGCGACATATTTCGGCAAAGCGTTCATTCGATCCGCCAACGGGTTTTTCACAGTCGGCCAGACGGCAGCGAAGCCATCATAGGTGCGCCGACCGAGCATTACCGCTTCTGCATCATTGAGCTCTTTTTCCTTGAAGGCGTCACCTTCCGGACCGCGCGAGAACGGACCTGTCCAGTTGCCGAGGCCCGAACCCTCCATGCCGACCGGGTCCTCGATAACCCCGTCGAGTGAGATGAACTGCGTGGCGATGATCTTACCCATGGTATTTCTCCTTTTTTGATTCCCCTGTCCCGAGGCGGAACGAATTGCAGGACTCACAACACAACCGCACAGTATTCTTCTGGCCGGCTCACCGACGCCCGCTTCAGGTGTTCGCGCGCGTGAAGGTCAGGTGTGTCACACCGCTGGGCGATGAGACGGTTTCGATCGCGTAAGTCTTTTCAAGGCCCTCCAGCCCATCCCAGAGTCGGACGCCCCGTCCGAGCAGGATGGGAACCACAGCGACATGCATATGGTCGACCAGCCCGGCAGAGAGGAACTCGCGGATCATGGTGGCGCCGCCGCCTAAGCGTATGTCCTTGCCGCTCGCAGCCTTGCGCGCGGCCTGCAAGGCTTCGGCCGGCGAGGCATCGATGAAGTGATAGGTCGTACCGCCCTCCATCTCGATGGAGGGGCGCACATGATGGGTGAGAATGAAGACTGGCGTGTGGAAAGGCGGATTTGGTCCCCATGCGCCTTGCCAGTCCGGGTCCTTTTCCCAACCGGGATGCCCGAACTTGCCGGCGCCCATGATCTCGGCGCCGATATTCGGATCGTGCTGCTGGACGAAAACGTCGTCGACGCCGGTGCTGCCGCCGTCTGGATTCCACCAGCGAGTGGCGAACATCCATTCGTGCAGCCGCTGGCCGGCGTGGCCGAAATGCTCCGTGGCGCTCTGGCCCTCGCCAGTACCGAATCCATCGAGTGAGACGGCGAAGTTGTGAATACGAACGCGTGACATGTTGGGTCTCCCAAGTTTCGTTGTTATCAGGGGGCGGACATCGCCATTACAAACCAACTTCGAACGAAATGGTGCGAAATCGACATACGCGCCGAAAGGACTTCGCCAATCACCGCGGGTATTCGAGTTGCATGGCGACGACATTCGTTGTCGGCACGCCATAGTGCGCGGAGATCGCAGCAAGCGTGTGATCCAGCGCCTGGATGAGCGGTTCGTCAGGAAAAATTGACACTTGGCGGTCTTTCGGCCACTCAACATCAACTCGATCCGGCAGGACGCGAACGCCATTGGC
>JBAUVS010000181.1:0-7976 GCA_049583345.1 Woeseiaceae bacterium | reverse complement strand
GAGCACATCGAACGGTGTCGGCACCGTGCTCGATGCCGGCAGGTAGTCGGTCAACGGCGAGTCGAAAGAGGGGTCGGTCGTGTATTCGCGTATGTGCGCGGTGTAGGCCTGATCGACGGCCTGATCCGCTGCGCGCGCGTACACCATCGGCTCCCCGGCGGTCTGGCCGTGCACAGCCATGCAGGACAGGCACAGCAGAACCGGAAGCACCCGGCGGATAGTCGGCAAGGATAGACTGCGGATTTCTTGCATCATGGGTCTCTCGGCAGAACGTCGTAATCTTCGGAGCCTGTCGGGCCCGCGACGAGCGCAAAGTGTATGCTCCGCACGCCCGGATTGCACACGGCCGGGATCGGGCATCTCGGACGATGAAATTCGGTAGACTGACCCGCCACCGCGGTCGGCGGACGTACAGAACGAGATTTCCCGCGTGAAGCGATTGATATTCATTGTGTTGCTGCTCGGAGCGGCGTACATCGCTCACGAGCAGACACAGCCGCAGTGGCAGCCGGCAACGGCTGAAATTCAGACCGAACAGCGCTCGTCCGGCTTCCGCGACGGCGATCAGGTGCGGGGAAGCGGTACCGTGATTCGCATCCTTCCTGACGACACCGACGGCAGCCGGCATCAGCGATTTATCGTACGGCTCGCCTCCGGTCGGACATTGCTGATTGCGCACAACATCGACCTGGCGCCGCGCATCCCGTCATTGCAGGTTGGTGACAGTGTTTCGTTCTATGGCGAGTACGCGTGGAACAATAAGGGCGGCGTCATTCACTGGACACACCGTGATCCGGCGGGGCGACACGTTGCCGGCTGGCTGGAGCGCGAAGGAAAGCGGTACGAGTAACGCCTTTTTACGGTAGCAGCCCCCAGCGGGCGCGGGCGCCGCGCGCATCGATGTGCAGGAACGGGCCGTGTGCCGGCGTCGATTTGTACACGCCCAGGCCGCCGCGCAGGCGGCGGTTGGCGGGGCGCGAAAACAACTCGTCGGCGAGCCGGTACAGGTACTGGGCGTCGCGGTAATCGAGTTTGCCGTCGCCGTTGAGATCGTCCATGACGCCGTCCTTCGGCGCCACGTCGACGAAGATGTCGGCCGCGCCGCCGTAGATGTGCCGGCTTGATTGCACGTTGCCGATCGCGTGGTTGTAGACAGGCGTCCGGAAGCCGCTCATGACGACGAACGAATCCGTGGCGATGCCCTTCTCGTTGACGTGTTCCAGCAGCAGTTCGAGTTTCAGGAACAGGGCCTCGCGCAGCGCGAGGTATTTCGGCATGTTCACCGACTGCTTCGACGGGAACTGGTCGAGGCGGAAGTGGGGCGACAGCGCGAGATTGGCGTTGGCGGCCGTGAGTTCGATGTAACCGACGGGAGGCCGGTATACCGGGTCGCCGTGCAGCGGCGCGGGATAACTCCCGATCGTGTAACCGTTCAGGCGGCCGTTCCGCAGCTTGCTGGCCGGGTGCAGGATCACGGCATTGATCCGAATGCGATCGTTTGCGGCATCGAAGGTCAGCTCCGCGACCCCCGGCGTCTCGGGCGCTGTCCAGTCCCAGGTACCGGCGGCAACGGACTTGAGCGTGCCGGCCTCGGCCTTCGCGCTCGCGCCGCCGGCGAGCAGCCGCAGCCGCTCGCCGGGGAGTACGTAGACGGCGAACACGCGGTACGGGATAACGAGTTCGTTGTTGACGATGACGCTGAAGGCCGCGCGGCCGGAATCGAACGCCGCCGCCGGCCGCGCGAGCCCGATCAGCAGCGCGACGCAGACGGCCAGTGCCGTGACACGTTCACGACGGCGGGTTTTCACTCAACTCCCTGAGCACCGGCTTGTCGCGGCCGTAGATGTCGTCGCGGAATTCGATCGTGCCGTCCAGCTCGACCCAGGCCGTCCAGTACAGGAGGTGCACCGGCATCGGCTGCTTCAGCATCACCGTTCGCTCGCTGCCTTGTGCGATCGCGCCTTCGATCGCGGACCGCGTCCAGTTCGGGTTGTCCCGCAACAAGAGCGTCGCGAGTTCGAGCGGCTCCTGCAGCCGGATGCAGCCGGAGCTGAACGCACGCGATGTCTCGCCGAACAGGTTGCGCGTCGGCGTGTCGTGCAGGTACACCGAGAACTTGTTCGGGAACATGAACTTGATGCGGCCGAGCGCGTTGTTCGGGCCCGGCGGCTGGCGCAGCCGGAACGGGAACGCGCGCCGCGTGATCGCCGACCAGTCGACGGTCGCCGGATCGATGCGCCGCTCGTCGGCACCCCAGCCCTCCAGCAGCTCGAAACCCTGTTGCACGAGGTAACCGGGGTCCTTCCGGATCAGCGGCAGCTTGTCCTCGACCGCGATCTTGTTCGGCACGTCCCAGGTCGGGTTCAGGACCAGGTAGCGGATATTTTCCGAGAACACCGGCGTGCGCCGGTAAGGCTTGCCGACGACGACGCGCATCGTCAGGGTGCGCTGGCCGTCCTCGACGACGTCGAGGCGGAAGCCGGCGATGTTGACGATGACGTAGCGGTCGCCGAGGGATTCGGGCAGCCAGCGCCAGCGCTCGAGGTTGACGATGATCTGGTCGATGCGGTCCTGTACCGGCACGTTGAGTTCGGCGAGCGTCGCGCGCCCGACGAGGCCGTCGGCGCCGAGTCCGTGCCGCGCCTGGAAATGCTCGACGGCGCCCGCGAGCTCGGCGTCGAACACGTCGCGTGCTTCGCCGTCGAGGTCGCCGGAGATCCTGAGCCGTTCGCTGAGTGCGGCGACACGCGCGCCCGTATCGCCCGGACGCAGCGTGGGACCCGGTTCGACAACGGGCCAGCCGCCGGCGTCGCGGATGTGCCGCAATTCCGCGAGCCGCCTGACGAGTGCGGCGTAGGCCGCAGCGCGGGGCAGCAATTCTTCCAACGTCATGCCGGCGTCGGCGCCCGCGGCGACGCGCTCCAGCACGGGCGCGAGATCCGCACTGCGGCGGTTCGCCACCCATTCGGGATCGAGTGTCTCGGGGTTCAGGCGGCCGGCGAGGAAATGCGAGCCGACGATCAGGAACGCATCGCTCAGCGCCAGTTCCATGTCGACGAGCGCCCCGACCTGGTCGGTGTCCAGCGATTCGATCGCGGCCAGATGGTAGTCCTCGGCGCGCAATCCCTGCCGGGTCGGGCCTGCCTGCAGCCAGTCGATGAACGCCTTCGCGTTCTCGGATAGCTCATCGCCGGCGATCCAGATCGGCGCGTAGTCGCGCGCCGGATAGATGCGTCGCAGCGTCTCGCGCGCGAAGACGTGCTCGTCCATCACGTCGAAGCTGTCGGTATCGAGCCCCGATTCGATGCGCAGCCGCAGCCGCTCTGCGATGCTGTCGGCCGCAGGCGCGGGAGACGTCAGCAGGCCGGCAATCAGGCCGAGGATCAATACGAGCGCGACCGGCCGGGCGGGAGTCGCCGATGCGATCGGTCGGTCAAAAAACCTGGGCCGGGCCGTCGAGACCATTCGTTGGGAACCGAATGCGAAAGAGAATGGGTGCCGGATTTTATCAGTGTGCCGCGTGTTAGGGGTAAGATCGAGATATGAACCAGCCACACTCCCTTGCGGAATCCCTCGCCGCCGTCGGCGAGGATGGTGCCAGGGCCCTGCAGGAACTGGGTTTGCCGGCGAATGCGGCGATCCTGGACGTCGGTACCGGCAACGGCAAGTTCGCGATCTGGCTGGCCACACAGGGATTCCGGGTCCTGACCGGCGAACCGGCGACAGATACCACGCACTATGCCGGCAGGGACTGGGCCGCCAATGCCGAACAGGCCGGTGTCAGAAACAGGATCCACTTCGAACATTTCGATGCGAGCGACATGCCGTTCGAGCCGGGTTCCTTCGACGCGGTTTTTTTCTTCGGCGTCATGCATCACGTCGACGAGAGCATCCGTGGTGACGTTTTCCGCGAAGCGTTGCGGGTTGTAAGAAAGGGCGGTTCGGTGGTGTTCTTCGAGCCCCGCAAGGCGTTGCTGGAGAAGATGTGGGAAAGCGATCCGGGACACCCCCATGCCGCGGATCCGTCGCGCTACCTGCCCGATAAAGGCGTACAGGAGCGGCGCATCGAAGGGTCGCGGATGGAAATATACATCTACCGGCCGGCAGGGGCATAGCGGGAGGCCATCGATTCAGCCGAATCGGATCTCCGGCCAAAACGCGTACAGGATGGCCAGATAGTTCTGCAACGTGGCGGCGACCGCGATCGCCAATACGGCGGCCACCAGCAGCAGCAGGCTGTCACGCCACTTGGCGCGCAGGAAGCCGCGCACGACGTGAATAATCGGCAATAGCAGAAGCAGATTCAGCATCGGCACGCGCGTCGTGGCGTCCACCTGCAACCAGTGCAGCAATGGCGAGGCGACGGCATGCAGCAGCATCCCGATACCGGTGCCGAACAGTGATACGACCCAGAGCTCGGCTACCCGGGGTCGACGAAAAAACAGTGTGAGCCGTGTCGTAACGGCAAAAAGAAAACTCAGCAGCGGCAGCCAGTATCCGGCGAACGCCTGGCTGCGGAGAAAGTACTCGACATAGCGTTTTTGTTGCCCAGCCGACATCGGCCACGACGTCGCACCGCCATTCTGCATGACCGCGCGCAAGCCTTCGACTGCCTCCGCATTGAACGGCGAAGTCAGCAACCACGAGATCGCCGCGGCGATCAGCACATAGCTGAATGGATTGCTGAACGTCTTGCGCTTCCCGGCTACATAAGACGACGCACTCCGTGCGGGGTGCACCGTGAACGCCCAACTGGTTCGCGCGAATCGCGATTCCCATTCCAGCACCTGGTGCAGAAACTCATACAACAGCCCGCGAAGGGTCAACGCAGGTAACCGCTGCCGCTGGCCGCAATGCATGCAAAACCGGCCTTCGACCAATTCGCCACAGTTCGGGCAGACGTTGGTCCCGTTATTCATTGTGAGGTGCCATGCAGCAGACGAAGGATTCGAATCTATGCTAACCGAATCGCGAGATGAACGCAGACCGGGCACCCAGGGAGTGCTCGGCTCGTACTCGGTCCTGCCCGGGATCGGGCTGGTGGTCGCTAGACGCCGACGCCGATGGCGAGCAGCCACGACAGCGTGGCCCAGATGAAGAGCTGCAGCGGGAGGCCGAGGCGCACGAAGTCGCCGAATTGATAGCCGCCGGCATTCATTACCATGACATTGGTCTGGTAGCCGAGCGGTGTCAGGTAGCTCATGTTCGCGCCGAACATCACGGCGAGGACGACCGGTCGCGCATCTATGCCGAGTCCTTCGGCGATGCCGAAGGCGATCGGCGTCAGCAGCACGGCGGCGGCGTTGTTCGTGACGACTTCCGTCAGTAGAGCGGCGCACAACATGAGTACCGCGATCACCATGCCGGGCGGCAGGTCGCCCGCCGCGAAAACGAACAGGCCGGCCAGCCACTGCGTCGCCCCGGTCTTCGTCAGTCCATCGCCTAGCGCCAGGGACGCCACGATCAGCAGGACGAGGTTGGCGTCGATCGCGGCACGGACCTGCGCCCAGCGGACGCACCGCGTCACGATCACGAGGACGACGCCGATCAGTGCGCTGACCATAATGGGCAGCAAACCGAATGCGGCTACGGCGACAACGCCGATCACGATGATGCTGGCAGGGAGCGCCCTGGACGTATGCGGCAGGTCGACTGCACCGTCGAGTACCAGGACCTGGCCGCTGCGCTTGAGTTTGTTGATGTCTTTTGAGTCGCCCTGGACCAGCAGGACGTCGCCGAGCCGCAGTTTCAGGTTTTCAATGTTGCGCAACTCTCCATGCTTGTCGCCGGACCGCGAATTCGGCGCATGAACCGCGATCGGCGACAGTCCGTACCGCTCGAGCAATGGTAATTGCTTCAACTTCTGGCCGTAGAGCAACGACGAGGACGTAATCACGATCTCGGCGAGGCGTTGTGGCGCCTTTTCCTCGAGCCAGCGCCGCTCGGATTCGCTACCGGATCTGCCTGCCTGGACCAGGGGAGTGCCGAGTATGGTCTCAATCTCCTTTAGCTGCCAGGACAGCCCTCGTACAAACAGCCTGTCGCCGGGCCGCAGGATCTGCGTCGGCAGGCGCGCAATGAAAAGGTTTTCGCTACGCTCCACCCGCTCGAGCTGCATCTGGCCATGCGTCAGTTCACGCACTTCGGCAAGCGAACGCCCCGCGGCGGCGCTTTTCCCGGTGACATGTAATACACCCCGAAAAATGCGGGACGAGGTGTCGGTCAGCGGCGGCGCACGGTCTGGCAACACTATGGGCGCGATGAACCACACAAACAGGATGCTTGCCGAGCCTGCGATCACGACCGGCAGCGCGAAGTCGAACATCCCGAAATGCGGCAGACCGTGTGCGGTCACCAGGTTCGCCACCAACAGGTTGGTCGAAGTGCCGATAGTCGTAGCCATGCCGCCGATAATGGTCGCGAAGCCGACCGGCATGAGCACGCCGGCCGTCGGCGTCTGCGTCCTCAGGCATACGGCGATGAGAACGGGCAACGACATCGCAACGAGCGGCGTGTTGTTCATGAACATGCTCGCGACCGCGACGAGAAACATCGTGACGAGCAGGCCGATGCGGGGTTGCCTCCGCCAGAGGCCGGCGAGCAGGCGTGTCGTGGAATGCAATGCTCCGGTCACGTCGAGCGCTTTCGAGCAGATCAGAAGCGCAACGATCGTAATCAGCGCGGGATTGCCGAATCCGGCGAGGAACTCGGCGGGGCCGAGCCGTCCGTCGGGCCCGGTGTAGGGAAAGATCTCGAACCCGGCGACGAGCGCCGTCAGGACCGCCAGGCCGGACGATTCGAGCGATATCCGCTGCCGGCTGAACAGGAACAGTGCCACCATCGTCAGAACCATGACGGCGATGGCATGGGCGTTCGGTGCGTCGGGGATTGTGTGCAAGCGCCAAATATAGTCCAGGTGCAAGCCTTTGCAATACGGGATTTCGGCGGGCTTTCTTGCTGGCGGCCGCACACTATACTGTTGCATTCGAGCATCAAATCAGGTCCAGTCCCCTTCTGAGAACATGAGCCCGCAAAAGACATTCTGCCGTCTTGTACTCGCATCGCTGCTGGCGGTTTCGGCCTGCTCGCAGGAGAACGGGACGACTGCTTGCAGTGACGCTGCGTCCGGTTTCCTGATCACGAACGCCGTGATCGCCGACGGCTCGGGAGCCCCGCCCGTCGCCGGCGCCGTACGGGTACGCGACGGCAGGATCGCGGCGGTCGGGGACATTGTTGCCTGCAGTGGCGAGACCGTCGTGGACGGCGGCGGACAAGTGCTGGCGCCCGGCTTCATCGACACCCACAGCCACGCCGACGAGGAGATTCTCGATCGGCGCGACGCGCTGCCGGACGTCAGCCAGGGCATCACGACCGTCGTCGTCGGCCAGGACGGCGAATCGAAATATCCGCTGGCGGATTTCTTCGCGGCGCTCGAGGCGGCGCCCGCGACCATCAACGTCGCGTCCTACGTCGGCCACGGCACCCTGCGCTCGAAGGTGATGGGCGAGGACTTCAAACGCGCCGCGACCGACGGGGAGGTCGCGCAGATGAAGGATATGCTCGCCGACGAACTCGACAGCGGCGCACTGGGGCTCTCGACCGGCCTCGAGTACGAGCCCGGGATCTATTCGACGACGGACGAAGTGATCGCGCTGGCACAGGTCGCGGCCGACGCCGGCGGGCGCTACATCTCGCACGTGCGCAGCGAGGATCGCTGGTTCGAGGCCGCGATCGACGAGATCATCCGCATCGGCCGCGAGACGCACATGCCGGTACAGGTCTCGCACATCAAGCTCGCCATGAAGCGCCTGTGGGGCACCGCGCCGCAGCTCATCGCCAAGCTCGATGCGGCGCGCGCCGAGGGCATCGACATCACGGCCGACATCTATCCCTACACGTACTGGCAGTCGACGATCATGGTCCTGTTACCGGATCGCGACCCGACCGACCGCGATGCGATCGCCGAAGTCCTCGAC
>JBAUVS010000180.1:0-7010 GCA_049583345.1 Woeseiaceae bacterium | reverse complement strand
TCGCCGGTGAGGTCGGTCTTGTTGTGCACGACCGTCACCGGCACGTCCGCGGGCAGGCCCGCGTCGGGCGCCGCGCC
Source organism: Woeseiaceae bacterium (assembly GCA_049583345.1). GTDB lineage: Bacteria > Pseudomonadota > Gammaproteobacteria > Steroidobacterales > Woeseiaceae > UBA1847. The sequence continues at coordinate 6,933 of JBAUVS010000180.1, read as the reverse complement.
GGGGACACTCGCGTCCTGGATCCAGAGCACCGCGTCGGCGCTCGCGAGTGCCTCGCGTGCGCGGCGGATCCCTTCGGCCTCGATGCGATCCGGGTCCTCGCGCAGACCGGCGGTATCGACCAGTTCCACGACGAGACCGCCGACGTCGATGCGCTCGCGCAGCACGTCGCGCGTCGTCCCCGCGACTTCGGTGACGATGGCGCTCTCCTCGCCGGACAGGCAGTTGAGCAGGCTCGATTTGCCCGCGTTGGGCGCGCCCGCGATGACGATCCGCAGTCCGTCGCGCAGTATGCGGCCGGCGTGCACGCGTACACCGAGATCGGCGAATGCCGCCGCGCACTCGTCGAGGCCGGCGGCGAGCGCGCTGTCGGCGAGGAAGTCGATGTCTTCCTCGGGGAAGTCGATCGCGGCCTCCACGTGCATGCGCAGGCGGACGAGCCGGTCGGCGAGGGCATCGATCTCCCGCGAGAACCGGCCGCGCAGCGACTGCAGCGCGGCGCGGGCCGCCTGCGCGCTGCCGCTCGCGATCAGGTCCGCGACGGCTTCCGCCTGTGCGAGGTCCAGCTTGTCGTTGAGGAAAGCCCGCCGGGTGAATTCACCCGGCTCGGCGCGCCGGGCGCCGAGCGCTACCGCCGCCTCGACCAGCGAGGCGAGCACGCAGGGGCCGCCGTGTGCATGCAGCTCGAGCACGTCCTCGCCGGTGAACGACGCCGGTGCCGCGAAGAACAAGGCGAGGCCGGTATCCAGCTCCGTACCCGCAGCGTCACGGAAACAAACCCGGGTGGCCCTGCGCGGTTCGGGCACGCTGCCCAGCATCGCCCTCGCAATCGCGGGTGCATCGTCTCCCGAGAGACGCACGATGCCGACCCCGCCGACCCCCGGCGGCGTGGCGATCGCGACGATGGTGTCCATGCTGGCGGCTCGGTCGCTGCCGGGTTGCCCGGCCAGACCGTCAGTCGCTCGCCTTCTTCTTGCCGCCCGGGTGGCGCTTGCCTTCCTCGGTGACGACCTTGTTGATCCTCCATTGCTGCGCGATGGACAACAGGGTATTTGTCACCCAGTAGAGCACCAGGCCCGAGGGGAAGAAGGCGAAGAACACGGTGAAGATCAGCGGCATTACCTGCATGACTTTCATCTGCACCGGGTCGCCGACCTGCGGGTTCAGGCGCTGCTGGAAGAACATCGCCGCGCCCATGATCAACGGCAGGATGAAATAGGGATCGCGGGACGAGAGGTCGGTGATCCAGAACGCGAACGGCGCCTGCCGCATCTCGACACTCTCCACCAGCACCCAGTAGAACGCCAGGAAGAACGGCATCTGGATCAGGATCGGCAGGCAGCCGGCCGCGGGATTGACCTTCTCGCGCTTGTAGAGCTCCATCATCGCCTGGCTGAGCGCCTGCTTGTCGTCCTTGTAGCGTTCCTGCAATGCTTTCAGGCGCGGCTGCAGGTTGCGCATCTTGGCCATCGACCGCCCGCTGGCCTGGGTCAGCTTGTAGAACGCAAGCTTGATCAGCGCCGTGACCAGGATGATGGCGATGCCCCAGTTGTGGACCAGCGTGTGCACCATGCTCAGCAACAGGAACAACGGATGTGACAGGATGGTCAGCGGGCCGTAGTCGACCGTGAGCGGGAGCTTGGGGTCGACCGCGGCGAGCTGCTTCTGGAGCTTCGGCCCGATGAACAAGGTCTCGGTGAACGTGTCGCTGGCGCCGGGTTCGATGCTGCGTTTGAGGCCGACGACGCTGGCGGTCATGCGCTCGTGGGCTTCCTGCACGCGGAACGCGTGCTCCTTACCGGCGTCCGGAACGACCGCGGACAGGAAATGGTGCTGGATCGCCGCGACCCAGCCGTGATCCGTCTTGAAATCGTGAGGGCCGTCCTTGAGCAGGTCGTCGTGCTTCAGCTTCTCCGCCGAATCGCCATCAAAGATCTTCGGGCCGTCGAAGGAATACGACGCGACGTCGAACATCGAGCGCTTCCGGGTGTGGAAGCGCCGGATGAGCTGCGCGTACTGATCGCCGCGCCATGCGGTCGCCGTGCCGTTATGCAAGGTCTGTTCGACCTCGATGGTGTAACTGCCGCGCTTGAAGCGAAAACGTTTCTCGACGCTGAGGCCCTGCCCATCCGTCCACGTGAGCGGCACGACGAGGACGTCGTCGTCGCCCATGGCGAAGCTCGTGCGGCTCGCGGTGAACGTGGCATCGTGACCCGGCGCCGGACGCAGTCCGGTGCGGATCTGGCCGAAGTTTTCGGTGCCGGGATCGAGCAGCACGACCGGTACGTCGGGCTGGTCCTTCGCAACCGGATATCCGGGGAGCGCCGCACGGACGAGCGTGCCGCCCGTCAGGCTGATCTCCACGTCGAGCACGTCCGTCGTGACGTGGATTCGCGGCGCGGCCGGCGCGGTGCCGGTTCCGGATTCCGGCTCCGTCGCCGCCGGCGCGTTGGCAGCCGAGGATGGCACCGAGAGCTCGGGAAGATCGGCGGGCGGCAGTTCCTCGGGGGTCGCCGTCGCGGCGGGTTCCGGCGTCTCGGCGGCCGGCGCGGCCGGCGTCGGCTTCGGGCCGTAGTCCTGTTGCCAGGCCTGAAACGTCAGCCACAACATCAGGCCGAAGAACGCCCATATGAGAAGTCGTTGATTGTCCATGTCAGGTTCTAGTCCTGCCCCGTCTCCCCGGGCCCGGCATGACGGCATCGGCGCCAGTGACGCTCGAGGCTGTCGAACAGCTGCGGATTCGCTGCCTCACCGGTCGCGGCCTGGCTGAGCACGACGACGTCGAGTCCCGCCAGTGCCGCCTGGTTCGAGCGAAACGATTCGCGAACGATACGCTTGATCCTGTTTCGCGCCGTGGCCCTGCGACAATGCTTCTTGGCGATCGCGAGCCCGAGTCTGCCCGTCTCCCGATCGTTGCCGAGGCACAGTACCGTAAACCATTTATCGCGGCTGCGGGTTCCTTTCTTGAAAACCCGGTCGAACGCTGCCGCATCGAGCAGGCGCCTGTCTCTGCCGAGCCGGAACAGGGGTCCGCCAGCCTGTCGTCCGGACGACGACTACGGTGTCAGTCTTGCGCGGCCCTTGGCGCGGCGCCGCTTCAGGACCAGGCGTCCGGCCTTGGTCGACATCCGGGCGCGAAAACCGTGATTGCGTGCGCGTTTTATTTTGCTCGGCTGGTACGTGCGTTTCATGTGCCTGGCACCTGGGTTTTCCGCATGCCATTCAAGGGCCTGCGTCCGGAAAGGGCGGCAAGGGTACGCAGATGGTCAGACAGTGTCAATAGAGCGCCAAATTCGTGCGTCCTGGCGCTCTCTGGCAGCGCGCTGGTAGAGGGTATAGACTGCCCCGTCTTCACCATTACAACAACTCCAATACGCCGTGCCGGGAAATTCGTGCCTGCCGAGATGACGCTATGGAACCGCTGCATCCGCGACTTGCAGGCGGAGCTCCCTGAACAACAGTTCAACACCTGGATCCGACCGCTGCAGGCCATCGAGGACGGCAACACCTTGCGCCTGCTCGCGCCCAATCGCTTCGTGGTCGACTGGCTGCGTCAGCATTACATGGACCGGATCGTCGAGATCGTCGATGACTGCGGCACACAAGCCGAGGTCGTCGTCGAGGTCGGTTCGCGGAACGGCGGCCGACCCGCAGATCCGGTGCAGCACCGCTCCTTGCCGGCCGCCGCCCGGCTGCCGGCCATCGAATCGCGCCTGAATCGATCGTTTACATTCGCGAAATTCGTCGAGGGCAAAAGCAATCAGCTGGCGCGGGCGGCGGCTTTCCAGGTCGGCGAGAATCCCGGGGCATCCTACAACCCGCTGTTCATCTACGGCGGCGTAGGCCTCGGCAAAACGCACCTGATGCACGCGATCGGGAATGCGATGCTGGAGAAGAAGCCGGCCGCGCGCGTCGCGTACGTGCATTCGGAACGGTTCGTGGGCGACATGGTGCGCGGCCTCCAGCACAACACCATCTCGGAATTCAAGCAACGCTACCGCTCGCTGGACGCCTTGCTGATCGACGACATCCAGTTTTTCGCGCGCAAGGATCGCTCGCAGGAGGAATTCTTCCACACCTTCAATGCATTACTGGAGGGGCAGCGCCAGATCGTGCTGACCTGTGACCGTTATCCCAAGGAAGTCTCGGGGCTCGAGGAGCGGCTGAAGTCCCGGTTCGGGTGGGGTCTGACGGTGGCGATCGAGCCGCCGGAGCTGGAGACGTCGGTGGCGATCCTGATGAGCAAGGCGACGGCCGAGGGGGTCGAGCTGCCCGGGGAAGTGGCGTTTTTCATTGCCAAGCGGATACGCTCGAACGTCCGCGAGCTGGAAGGCGCCCTGCGGCGCGTGGTGGCGAACGCCCGCTTCACGCACCGGCCGATCGACCTGGAGTTCGCGAAGGAGGCGCTGAGGGACCTGCTGGCATTACAGGCACGGCTGGTATCCATCGAAAATATCCAGAAAACCGTGGCCGAGTATTTCAAGATCCGGGTCGGCGATCTGTTGTCCAAGCGGCGCAGCCGATCGATCGCGCGGCCGCGGCAGCTGGCCATGACCCTGGCCAAGGAACTGACGAATCACAGCCTGCCGGAGATCGGGGACGCTTTCGGCGGCCGGGACCACACGACGGTGCTGCACGGTTGTCGGCGCATCGCAGCCCTGCGGGAGACGGACAAGCGGGTCGACGACGATTATCTCAACCTGTTGAGAACACTGACGGGATAATGTGGATAACCGGTGCATACGCAATGACGGGAGATTTATCCACAAGCTACTCACAGAGGACCCGCGACTAACGCACGCGTTTCCCTGCAGGAATGTTGTTATAAGTGATTGTATTTGAAAGGATTATTATCTTATCCACAGGAGCGGGGTGAGCTAATAATAGTAACAAAAGCTAACTGTCCAATTTTTATTAACAGGTGGAAACCATGAAGTTGAGCGCAACACGTGACGTGTTGTTGAAACCGTTGCAGGCGGTGATCGGTGTCGTGGAGCGGCGGCAGACGATGCCGATATTGTCGAACGTGCTGCTGGTCGCCAGGGGTGCCGAACTGTCGGTGACGGCGACGGATCTGGAGGTGGAGCTGGTGGCGCGTGCCGACGTTTCGGTGGAGACCGGCGGGGAGATCACCTTATCGGGACGCAAGCTGCTGGATATTTGTCGTGCCCTCCCGGAAGGGTCGACGGTGGATCTTGCCGTATCGGGGGAGAAAGCGGTCGTCAAGTCGGGCCGCAGCAAGTTCAGCCTGGCGACATTGCCGGCGGCGGAATTTCCGACGGTCGAAGACATCAAGGCGACGCAGAAGATCGAGGTGGACTCGGGTGTCCTGGCGCGCCTGATCGAGAAGACGCACTTCTCCATGGCCCAGCAGGACGTGCGCTACTACCTGAACGGGATGCTGCTGGAGACGGTGGACAAGCAGTTACGGGCGGTGGCGACGGACGGGCACCGGCTGGCGCTGTGCGAAGCGGAGCTCGCGAAGAAGAGCGGTGCGGAGCAGCAGGTCATCGTGCCTCGCAAGGGTGTCCTGGAGTTGCAGAGACTGCTGGGCGGCGAGGGGCCGGTGACGGTCGAACTCGGGCCGAATCACGTACGGATGCAGGTCGAGGGCATCCGCTTCACGTCGAAGCTGATCGACGGGCGTTTCCCGGAATACGGGCGGGTTATTCCGAAAGACACGACGAATGAGCTCACGGCGGACCGGACGGCTCTGCGGGCGGCACTGCAGCGTACGGCGATCCTGTCGAACGAGAAATACCGGGGGATCCGGCTGGTGATCCGGCCCGGAGGGATCACGATCCAGGCGCATAACCCGGAGCAGGAAGAAGCGGAGGAGGAGCTCGAAGTCGAATATGCAGGCGAAGACATCGAGATCGGCTTCAACGTCAATTACCTGCTGGATGCGCTGGGAGCCATAGACGGCGAGGAAATCAGCCTGTCGGTGCTGGACAGTAATTCGAGCTGCCTGATCCGGTCGCCGGGCAAAGAGGACAGCAAGTTCGTCGTGATGCCGATGCGACTCTAGTACGGCGGGGGGCGGCCGGCGTGCCCGTGGAGTGGTTTTCGGCACGGAATTTTCGCTGCCTCGCGGAAATCGACTTCGAGCCGGGACCGGGATACAACCTGATCGATGGGCAGAACGCATCGGGGAAAACGAGCATCCTCGAGGCGATAGCCTATCTCGGGCGTGGCAGGTCGTTCCGCGGCGCGGGAACCCGGGAATTGATCCGGCATGGCGAGGAAGAGTTCCTGCTGCGCGGCCAGGTTCGGGACGGCGGCCAGCTGCTCCGCGTCGGGGTTCGGAACGGCAGCCAGGGACTGGAGACGCGGGTAAACGGGGAGCCGGTCGGAGCGGCAGGCCTGGCGAGCATTCTGCCGGTGCAGGTTGTCGATCCCGATGTCCACGAACTGGTCGCGGGCTCGCCGGACAGGCGCCGGCGGTATCTGGATTGGCTGGCGTTCCACGTGGAACCGGGCTACCTGGAACAGTGGCGCCGCTTTCGGCGCATACTGAAACAGCGCAACGCGGCGCTGCGCGAGGGGGCCGCGCGAGCCGCGATCGGTACCTGGAATGCCGAGTTCGCCGCGGCCGCACTGGCGGTGGACGCGGCCAGGCGTAAGGCGCTCGAGGCGGTGTTGCCGGCGCTGCAACGAACCGGCGACACGCTGCTCGGCAGCGGACTGGGGTATGTGTACCGGGCCGGGTGGGGCGCCGATCGCGAGCTGCTCGAGCAGCTGGAGGCGGGGCTCGCCCGGGACCAACAACAGGGCAGCACGCAGGCGGGACCGCAACGGGCGGACCTCAGGCTCCTTTATGACGATCGGCAGGCGAAACGGCTGGTGTCGCGGGGCCAGCAGAAACTGCTGGCCTGTGCGATGGTGCTGGCGGCGACCGAGACCGTGCAGGCCAGGCTGGGCCGGCCGCTGTTGCT